>CALMPB010000314.1 GCA_937871985.1 uncultured Burkholderiaceae bacterium | reverse complement strand
GCGTGAACCAGATCGATCCCGCCGTCTTGATGGGCTTGTTGGTGCTGGCCGGCCTATTGGCCGGGGGCCTGGCGGGCCTGGTATTGTCCAGAAAAACCGCATCCGGGCTGCGTGCCGAGCTTGGCGCCAGCCAGGCCATGGCGCAGCAGCGGGCCGAGCAACTGGCGGGGCTGCAGGCCGAGCTGGAACAGGCCCGGGTTCGTCATGCCGCACTGGCTGAGCAAAAAGGCGACATCGACAGGCAGCGGGCGCGGCTCGAGTCCGAAGCCGCCAACCTGCGCGAGCGCCTGCAGGAAGCCCACGACCGTCTGGCCGCGCGTGAGCGCGAGCTGCAGGCGGCCGGCGAAAAGCTGGCCGGGCTCGACAGGCAATTCACCGCGCTGTCCGTGACCCACTCCGAAAAGCTCGCCAACTTCGAAGAACTGAAGCAATCGCTGGAACAGTCGCGCCTGACGCTCAAAACCGAATTCCAGAACCTGGCCAATGAAATCCTGGAGGAAAAGGGCAAGACCTTCGCCCAGAGCAGCCAGTCGTCGCTGGATTCCATGCTCAAGCCGTTTCGCGAGCAGATCCAGGGATTCCAGCAGCGCATCAATCAAGTCCACGACGAATCGGTCAAGGGCAATGTTTCGCTGGGCGCCGAAATCAAGCAGGTGCTGGAAATCGGCCTGAAAATGAGCGCCGAGGCCAATACTCTGGCCACGGCGCTGAAAGGCGACAAGAAAACCACCGGCAACTGGGGCGAAATACAGCTCGAGCAAACCCTGCAACTGGCCGGACTGGTCAAGGGCGACCATTACGAGCCCCAGGCGCGCTTCAAGGACGGCGAAGGCAATGCCCGCCAGCCCGACTTCGTGGTCAAGCTGCCGGATCAAAAGCATATGGTCATCGACAGCAAGGTGTCGCTGGTCGACTACGACCATGCCATCGGCGCCGAAACCCAGGCCGAGGCCGAAGCCGCCATGGACGCGCATGTCAGGGCGGTCAAGAACCACATCGACGACCTGTCCAAAAAAGACTACAGCAACCTCATCGGCATGCGCAGTCCCAGCTTCGTGCTTATGTTCATGCCCATCGAGCCCGCCTATATCGAGGCCATGAAGCACAACCGGGAGCTGTTCAACTACGGCTACCAGCGCAATGTCATTCTGGTTTCACACACCACGCTCATGCCCATCCTGAAAACGGTGGCGAACCTGTGGATGGTGGCGCGCAGCAACGAGCAGGCGCAAGACCTCGCCGCCAAGGCGGGCGATATCTACAACCAGGTGGTCGTGGTGGCCGAAAACCTGAAAAAACTCGGCGACACCCTGGGCACTGTCAGCAACCATTACAACCGCACGGTGACTTCGCTGGCCGGCAAGCAGGGCCTGTATGGCAAGGCGGCCCGCTTCAACGAGCTGTCATCCAAAGCCAATAAAACCATGCCCGCCCTCGAGCCCCTGCATCGCGACGTGGATACCGAAAAGCTGGAGCTGATCGTCAGCAGCATCGGCAGCGATGCCGATGCTGCCGGCGCGGCCGGCACGCAAAGCCTGGGCCTGGAGACGGGGCCGGACAAGGCCTAAGGCCGGTTCCAGCCCCAACGCGATCCCCTTGATATGGGTAACAGGGCCTAGTTCCCTTTCGCCACCCGCACGCAGTTCCTGCCCGCTTTTTTCGCCTCGTACAGCGCCATATCGGCCAGCAGCAGCAACGAGTTCATGTCTTGCGTATGCGTGGGGCAGTGCGCAATGCCCAGTGAAACCGTTATCTCCATGTCGGGCATGACGCGGGTCTGTTCCACATTCTGCCGCAGGCGCTCGGCGAAGGCGATGGCCGATTCCAGGCTGGCGTCGGGCAGGAGCACGACGAACTCTTCGCCTCCCAGGCGCGCCACGATATCGCTTTCCCTGGCTGTGGCCATGGCGAGGGACGCGATGGCCTGCAGGGTTTCGTCTCCGGCGGCGTGGCCGAAGCTGTCGTTGACCTTCTTGAAGTGATCGATGTCGAGCATGACGGCGGCCAGGGGCAGGCCTTCTTCCTTCAAGCCGGCCATGGCCGACTTCAGGCCTCGGCGATTGGTCAGGGCCGTCAGGGGGTCGGTTTCGGTTTCGCGGTGCAAATGGCGTATGCGCGTGGCGACGGCGGAAAAGCTGGTCAGCAGCGCCTGGCGGATCAGCGCCGCCTCGAGGTACCAGCCCCTGATGAAGTGGATGCGATTGAAATTGCCGCGGTCGTCCAGGTGGGACGCCACCTCGGCCAGATCCCGCAGGGGCCGGGCGATAAGCTTGGCCAGCCACCATATGCCCAGCAGGCTCAGCAGGATGATGGGCAGGGAGTAGTACAGGGTGCGCCAGAACAGGCTGTAGAGCTTCGAGGTTGCCGCCGTGACGGGACGCTGGACGACGATGGCCCAGCCGGTTTCCGGTATTGGCGCGTAGCCTGCGAGCCTGTCGTTATGGTTTGCGTCGGTCAGCAGCATGGCGCCGTTTTCTCCCCGCAGCGCGGCAAGCACCGCCAGGTTGCCCTGGGCCGGGGTGCCGATGCGTTGCTTGATGGGATGGTAGATGAACAGGCCGTGTTGATCCACGACGGAGACATAGGAGCCATCGTCGTTGTAATGGTCGCCCAGCAGGTTTTGCAGGGCGTTCGACGCATGCAGGTAGATGGTGCCGCCCACAAAGCCCGCATAACCGCCGTCCCGGTCGTAGACCGGATGCGACAGCAGGATCAGCCATCGATTCGACGGAGCCAGGAATGGGGCGCTGATCTGCCGGGTCTGGATGGCAAGCGCTTCCAGGGAGGGGGCGCTCTTCAGCGTCGTGCCCGAGAGTTTATCCGCGGCGGGCAGGGCGGCAAGAACATGGCCTGTGGCGTCGCTATAAAAAATGGAATTGAAATTGCGCGTCATGCGCGCCGTGCGGGACAGCTCTTCCTGCAAGGCGGCGGGGCTATGCGGCTTGGCGCCGATTTCCCATGCGGTGGCTTCCAGCATGCCCATGGCCGATTTGATGTAGGAATTGGTGATATGGGCCAGTTTCTGGGCGTAGGCATGGTTGGCGCTCAGCGAATTGTTCAGCAGGATTTCGCGCTGCACCTGGTACGAGGCGAACAGGTTGTTGGCCAAGGCCAGCATGACGAAAAACAAACACATCCACAGGATGAGACGCCGCAGGTCTACTCGGAATAATCTTGTTTTCATGAGCCGTCGGGTTTCAGTGGCGGCTTGCGCAGGCAGGCAAGCTGCGGGAATTATAAGCGACGGTCTATATTAGCGAGCAAATTCAGGTATTTAGGTGTCCGTTTAAGTATCAATTTGTTCCGTCGTCCGCGGTTTGGGGCGCCGGATGCGCAGCGTGCGCGGCCGGCGAGAGCGTTGGCCGGGCTTTTCCGGGATGGCCGCGGCGCCATGGACGGCATTCGAATATAGTAAGAAGATCCTGGCAGCGGCTCGATTGGGCTGGGGTTTTTTTTGAATGAAGTCAATGATCCGGGTTCAAGGTATGGGTTCAAACGATTGCACAGGCGCTTCGCCGGCGCAGGCCGGGCCTTTGCCGATGCGCGACGGCGTGGCCGCCAGCCGGGTGTACCTGCCGGCCGGACCGTGGGCGACGGTTTTCGAGTTCCTGGTCGAGCGTTTCCGGTTCATGAGGCCCGAGGTGTTGCGCAGCCGCCTGGAACTGGGCGCCATCATCGATGGGAACGGCGCGCCTCTGCGCCCGGACACGCCGTATCGGCCCATGCAGTGGCTGTGGTATTACCGCGAAGTACCCGACGAGGCCGTGGTGCCGTTCGAGCTGGATATCCTGCATCGCGACGAGCATCTCGTCGTGGTGGACAAGCCGCATTTTCTGGCCAGTACGCCGGGCGGGCGCTATTTGCGCGAAACGGCGCTCACGCGCTTGCGCAAGCAGTTCGACTTGCCGGCGCTAAGTCCCATCCATCGGCTGGATCGTGAAACGGCCGGCGTCATGCTGTTTTGCGTGGATGCGGCCAGCCGGGGGGCGTATCAAACCCTGTTTCAGCAGCGGAGGGTAGCCAAGGAATACGAAGCCATCGCCCCGTGGCGCGATGATCTGGCGTTTCCGCTGGTGCACCGAAGTTGCCTGCAAAACCAGGCCTCCAGTTTCACGGTGCACGAGGTGAACGGGGAGCCGAACAGCGAAACCCGAATCGAGGTGCTGGAACGGCTGGGGCCGCTGGCGCGCTACCGCCTGCTGCCGCGCACGGGGCGCAAACATCAGTTGCGCGCCCACCTCAGCGCCTTGGGCATTCCCATCTGCAACGACTTGTTCTACCCCGAACTGCAAGAACGCCACAGCGTGGACGACTACGGCCGTCCTTTGCAACTGCTGGCGCGGTCCATCGAATTCGACGACCCCATCAGCGGCCGGCATCGCCGCTTCGAAAGCCGGCGCGCCTTGGCCGGAGGCAGCCTGGCGGGCAAGAGGCCCGGTCCGGCAAATGAGCCCTCGACGCCTTAATGCGATTTCTAAATACCCAAACGCGATAAACAGCTAACGATTAAATAGTTCACACAGCGTACGGTACAGGGGAAACTAGAAGCCTCAATCCGCCGGCTGCGCGGCCTTTCGGGCCTTGCGGCATTCCATGCGGAAGGCTTTGCGAATTACGGCACCTTATGTCCGATACCCTGTTAGATCCCGAAACCCGCCGGCAGTGGGCCGCGCTGCAAGAGCGGCTGGCCGATATTTCCGCCCGGCACCCCGATGCCTTGTTCGCGTCGTCGCTGGCGGCCGAAGACATGCTGCTGGCGCATGCGATTTTCCAGGCCCGCCTGCCCATCAAGGTTTTCACCCTGGATACGGGCCGCCTGCATCCTGAAACGCTGGGCATGGTGGACAAGATCGCCGAGCGCTACGGCGTTGCCGTGCAAGTGGTGCATCCCGACCCCGCCGCGGTTCAGGAGCATGTCGCGGCGCATGGCGGTTTTGCATTTTACGAAAGCATCGAGCTGCGCAAGGCCTGTTGCGGCATACGCAAGGTGGCGCCGCTGCGCCGCACGCTGGCGGGCCACTCGGCCTGGCTGACCGGGCAGCATCGCGACCAGTCGGTCACGCGCAGCCATCTGGCCCAGTCCGAATACGACTCGGTATTCGGCTTGCAAAAGTACAACCCGCTGGCCGATTGGAGCAGCGAGCAAATATGGGCCGTCGTGCGCGCTTTCGACATTCCCTACAACCCGCTGCACGACCAGGGCTACCCCTCCATAGGCTGCGAGCCGTGTACGCGCGCGGTCCGCCCGGGCGAAGACCCGCGCGCGGGCCGCTGGTGGTGGGAGCAGTCGTCCTCGAAAGAGTGCGGCCTGCACGAAAGCAATCTGCATGCCGAGCAGGGCGAGGCAGTGCGATAGCCGATTTTCTGTGTTGCCTCGTGGGCCCGGCCCGAGGTTTCCCGCGCCTTTACAGGCGCACTCCAAGGCCGGGCGCATGGTCTGATTCGATATTCAAGGTACGAAATGGGTGATATTTCTTCACGGACGCATCTGGACTGGCTGGAGTCCGAAGCCATTTATATTTTGCGCGAGGTTGCCGCGGAGTGCGAGCGGCCGGTGCTGTTGTTCTCGGGCGGCAAGGATTCCGTCGTGTTGCTGCGGCTGGCTGAAAAAGCCTTCCGTCCGGCCGGTTTTCCGTTCCCGCTGATGCATATCGATACCGGCCACAATTTCGATGAAGTCATTCGTTTCCGCGACCAGCGTGTCGCCGAGCTGGGCGAGAAGCTCATCGTGCGTTCGGTGGAGGATTCCATTGCGCGCGGCACGGTGGTGCTGCGCCGCGAGACCGATTCGCGCAATGCGGCGCAGGCCACCACCCTGCTGGAAGCCATCGAGGAATTCCAGTTCGACGCCTGCATCGGCGGCGCCCGGCGCGACGAAGAAAAAGCCCGAGCCAAGGAACGCGTGTTTTCATTCCGCAACGAGTTCGGCCAGTGGGATCCCAAGGCGCAGCGCCCCGAGTTGTGGAACCTGTTCAACACCAAGGTTCACAAGGGCGAGAACATGCGCGTGTTCCCCATTTCGAACTGGACCGAGCTGGACATATGGCAATACATTGCGCGCGAACGCCTGAGCCTGCCTTCCATTTATTACGCGCATCAGCGCGAGGTCGTGGAGCGCAATGGCCTGTTCGTGCCGGTGACGCCCCTGACGCCTCCCAAGGCGGGCGAGCAGCCGGAGATCCGCACGGTGCGGTTCCGCACAGTGGGCGATATTTCCTGCACCTGCCCGGTGGCGTCCACCGCTTCGACGCCTGAAGAAATCATTGCCGAGACGGCCGTCACCACCATCACGGAACGCGGAGCCACCCGCATGGACGACCAGACGTCCGAGGCTTCCATGGAAAAACGCAAGAAACTAGGGTACTTCTAATGAATGCAATCAATGAATCCTGGATCGCCACGTCCGAAACCGGCGTTCTGCGCTTTATCACCGCCGGGTCGGTGGACGACGGCAAGTCCACGCTGATAGGCCGGCTTCTGTACGACAGCAAGGGCGTGTTCGCCGACCAGCTCGATGCCATTACACGCTCCAAGTACAAGCGCGTGCAGACCGACGAAATCGACCTCTCGCTGCTGACCGACGGCCTGGAAGCCGAACGCGAGCAAGGCATTACCATCGACGTGGCCTACCGCTACTTCGCCACGCCGGCGCGCAAGTTCATCGTGGCCGATGCCCCGGGCCACGAGCAATACACCCGCAACATGGTGACCGGCGCCTCCACGTCCGACGCGGCCATCATCCTTATCGACGCCAGCCGGGTCCAGAACGGTCAATTGCTGGCCCAGACCAAGCGCCACACCGCCTTGGCCAGGCTGCTCGGCATCCAGCACATCGTGGTGGCGGTCAACAAAATGGACCTGGTGGACTGGGACCAGGCCCTGTTCGAGCAAATCCGCGAGGCCTATGCCGACCTGGCCCGGAAACTGGAGATCGACGAGTTCCACATCGTGCCGCTTTCGGCGCTCAAGGGCGACAATGTGGTCGCAAAATCGGAAAAGGCGCCCTGGTACGAAGGCCTGCCGTTGCTGGCCTTGCTGGAAAGCCTGCCGCTGCGCGCCCATGGCGGCGGCCTTTCGCCGCGCTTTTTCGTGCAATGGGTCATCCGCCACGGCGGGGATTCCGTGAATGATTTCCGCGGCTATGCCGGGCAACTGGCAAGCGGACAATTGCGCATCGGCGATGAAATCAAGGTTCTGCCTTCCGGCGTGATGGCCAAGGTTGCCGCCTTGCGCCAGTTCGACCGCGATGTCGACGTGGTGGAAAGCGGCGACAGCGTCGCGCTTGTCCTCGACCGCGATATCGATGTGTCGCGGGGCGATCTCATCGTCGCCGCTGATGCACAGGTCAACATCACGAAGGAATTCGAGGCCGATATCTGCTGGCTGGATCAACAGCCCTTGAATCCAGCGCGCCAGTATCTGCTCAAGCAGGGTACGCGCCTGACCCAGGCCAAGGTGAGAGCTGTGCACTCGGTCCGCGACATGCACGAGCTGCAGCGGGTGAATGCGGGCGGCGCCCTGGCCATGAACGATATCGGGCGTGTGTCGCTGGTATCGCGCGACTTGCTGGCGCTCGATCCTTATTCCGCCGTGCCGGCCACCGGGGCCTTCATTCTCATCGACGCCGCCACGCACCAGACGGCGGCGGCCGGAATGGTGATCTAGGGCCTGCACCAGGGGCCGGACAGTCCCGCGGGCTGTCCGGATCCGGCTAGGCGTCGCTCTGGCCTTCCTTGATGAGCAGGTGGCGGCGCTCCATTTCCTGGCGCAGCTCGCGGCGTAGCCGGGCTGCGCTGTGGCGGTTGCGTTCTTCTTCGGTTTGCGGCTCCAGGGGCGGCACCGGCACTGGCACGCCGTCCTTGTCGACGGCAATCATCGTGAAGTAGCAGCTATTGGTGTGGCGCACCAGTTTCTGCTGGATGTTTTCGGTGACCACCTTGATGCCGATTTCCATGGACGTGCGGCCGGTATAGTTGACCGAGGCGTAGAACGTCACCAGTTCGCCCACGTGAATGGGCTGGCGGAAAATCACCTGATCCACGGAAAGCGTGACCACGTAGGCGCCCGCGTAGCGCGCCGCACAGGCGTAGGCCACCAGATCCAGGTGCTTGAGTATGGCCCCGCCATGGACATTGCCGGAAAAATTGGCCATATCGGGAGTCATCAATATGGTCATGGAGGTTTTGTGGGGGGAGTCGTTCATGGAGGCCGCCGTAGGGAGGGGGGTGTTTGCAAAGATGCCGGTCGTGCGTCGTACACTACAATCAAACCCTTACCAGCACAAGCACGTCGATGTCCGAATCCCTGCAAAACCGTCTTGCTCTCGTCCAGCAGCAAATCGCCGCGGCCTGCGTCCGGGCCGGGCGCGCGCCCGGCGACGTCGCCCTGCTGCCGGTCAGTAAAACCTTCGATGCTCAGGTGGTGCGCCAGGCGGCGGGGCTTGGACTGCGGCGCTTCGGCGAAAACAAGACCCAGGAGATGCGCCAGAAATCGGAAGAATTGGGCGACCTGGATCTGGACTGGGTGCTGATCGGCCACTTGCAAACCAACAAGGCCCGCGATGCGGCGCGCTATGCCAGCGAGGTGCAGTCGCTGGATCGGCTTGCGCTGGCCCAGGCTCTGGACCAGCGTCTGCAGGCAGAGGGGCGTGCCGTGGACGTGCTGGTGCAGGTCAAGACCTCCGATGAACCCAGCAAGTCCGGTCTCGACCCCGATCAGCTGCCGGCCTTCCTCAGGCAGTTGCAAACCATGGATACACTGCGGGTCAAGGGCCTGATGACGCTGGCCGTCAATTCGCCCGACGAGCAGGCGGTGCGGCGCTGCTTCCGGCTTCTGCGCGAGTGGCGGGATCGCCTGCGCGACGAGGGGTTCGACCAGGTGCAGCGCCTGTCCATGGGCATGAGCGGGGATTTCGGGCTGGCCATCGAAGAAGGCGCAACCGAAGTTCGTATCGGATCGGCCATTTTCGGCCAGCGCGATTATGCGCATTAAGTCCAGAAGGAGCGGATACATGCGAAAAATTGGTTTCGGAGGCTTCAAGGCCGCGATGGCGGGCCTGGCCTTGCTGGCCGGACTGCAGCCGGCGCATGCCGATACCCTGAGCGTGGTGAAAGAGCGTGGCTATGTGCAATGCGGCGTCACCACCGGGTTCGCCGGGTTTTCGGCGCCCGACGAAAAAGGGCAGTGGCGTGGCCTGGATATCGACATGTGCCGCGCGGTGGCCGCCGCCGTGCTGGGCGATGCCGGCAAGTTCAAGGCGGTGCCGCTGAATTCCCAGCAGCGGTTCACCGCGCTGCAGTCGGGCGAAATCGATCTTCTGGCGCGCAACACCTCGGTGACCGAACAGCGCGACACGGCGTTGGGCGCCATTCACGCCGGCATCAATTTCTACGATGGCCAGGGTTTTCTGGTTCCCAAGGCGCTGGGCGTCAAAAGCGCCAAGGAACTCGACGGCGCGACCATTTGCATGCAAACCGGCACGTCCAACGAAAACACCATGGCCGACTGGGCCCGCGCCAATCACATCCAGTACAAGCCGGTGGTCATCGAGCAGTTCAGCGAGGTGGTCAATGCCTTTGCCGCGGGCCGCTGCGACGTGTTCAGCACCGACGCCTCGGGCCTGGCCTCCATACGCATCGCCAGGCTGAAGAACCCCGACGACTACGTGGTGCTGCCGGAAATCATTTCCAAAGAACCGTTGGGGCCTTTCGTGCGCCAGGGCGACGATGTGTGGCTCAATGTCGTGAAGTGGAGCTTGATGGCCATGATCGAGGCGGAGGAGCTGGGCGTGACTTCCAAGAATGTGGATCAGCAACTGAAAAGCCCCAGCCCCAGCGTGCGCCGCCTGCTGGGCGTGACGCCCGGCGCGGGCAAGAACCTGCATCTGGGTGAAAAATGGGCCTACGACATCATTCGCCAGGTGGGCAACTATGGCGAGAGCTACGACCGCAATGTCGGCATGGGCAGCCCGCTGAAGATACCCCGTGGCCTGAATGCGCTATGGAACCAGGGCGGGCTGATGTACGCGCTGCCGGTGCGTTAGGGGCGGCGCGCGGCTGCATCAGCGCCGCTGGAAGCGCCCGTCGGGCAGGCGCACGATGGCCGAGCTCAACTCCAGTTCGAGCAGTTGGCTGTTGAGTACAGGCCAGTCCATGCCCGTGCGCGCCTGCAAGGTATCGATGTGTACCGGGTCGTACCCCAGGGCCGCCAGCAGTTCGGCATGTTGCGGCTTGCGTCGGGCCGTCGTTTCGGGGCGCACACTTGCCAAGGATGGGGTTGACTGAAGCTGGCCGAGTTCCTCGTCGATGTCCTGGCCGGACTCGACCAGCTTGGCGCCCTGGCGGATCAGGGCGTGGCAGCCGCGCGATTGCGGAGAATGGATGGAGCCGGGGATGGCGAAGACTTCGCGTCCCATTTCGGCCGCCAGCCTGGCGGTAATGAGCGAGCCGCTGCGCTTGGCCGCTTCCACCACTAGCACGCCCTTGGCCAGGCCCGCCACAATGCGGTTGCGCTTGGGAAACTGGTAGGCGATGGAAGGCGTGCCCAGCGGAAACTCCGACACCAGGGCGCCTTCCGCTGCGATGCGGCGGGCCAGATCGAGATTTGAGGCCGGGTAGATGAGGTCGATGCCCGTGCCCAGCACGGCGATGGTGCCGCCCGCTTGCGGCCCCGCGGCAAGAGCCCCCTGGTGCGCGGCGGCATCGATGCCCAGGGCCAGTCCGCTGGCGATGCACCAGTTGCGCCCGGCCAGGTAGCGGGCGAAGGCGGTGGCGTTGTCCAGGCCCCCGGCCGTGGCGTTGCGCGCCCCCACGATGGCCAGGGTGGGCCGGTTGAGGAGTTCGACCCGCCCGTTGACGTAAAGAGCCAGGGGAGGATCGTGGATGTCGAGCAGCGCCTTCGGGTAGCCGGGGTCGGCCAGTGTGACGAGGTGGTGGCCGGGTTCGTCCAGCCACTTCAACGTGCGTGCGATGGCTTCTTCGATTTGCGCACTGGCCGGCCGCGACAATTGCCTGGCCAGGTCGTGCGGCAGGATCTTGGCCAACGAAGCGGAAGACATGGTGTAGATGTCTTGCGGCAAGCCGATGCTGGCCAGCAGCAGCCTGGCCTGGGCCGGCCCGAGGTCGGGTTCCAGGGTCAGGCGGATCCAGGCGCTGAGTTCTTCGGAGGGCAAAGGGACGGACATGGCCGAAGTGTGACACATCGCAAGAGGTTTGCGTGCGGCAAGTGCGGCATAAAGTCATACCGTTGTTTGGCCGGGAACTCCCGTGTTGTCCCTTGTTATAATTGACAAAGACGTTTTCGTGGACAGATTTCCAATGGCTTTGCTTCCCATCCTGCATTATCCCGATCCGCGCTTGCACAAAGTGGCCAAGCCGGTCGAGGTTATCGACGATCGCATCCGCGAGCTGGTGCGCAACATGGCCGAAACCATGTACGCCGCGCCGGGCGTGGGGCTGGCCGCCACCCAGGTCGACGTGCACGAGCGCGTCGTGGTCATCGACGTCTCCGAAGAAAGCAACCAGTTGCTGGTGCTCATCAATCCCGAAATCACCTGGAAAAGCGACGAGCAGCAGGTGTACGAAGAAGGTTGCCTGTCGGTTCCCGGCGTCTACGACGAAGTCAAGCGCGCCGCGCGCATCCACGTCAAGGCGCACAACGAAAAAGGCGAGGCCTTCGAGTTCGATGCCGAAGGCCTGCTGGCGGTGTGCGTGCAGCACGAGCTCGACCATCTGCTGGGCAAGGTGTTCGTCGAATACCTGTCGCCGCTCAAGCAAACCCGCATCAAAACCAAGATCCGCAAGCAAGAACGCGAAGCCGCGCGCGTCTGACCCATGCGCATTGTTTTTGCCGGCACCCCCGAGTTCGCCCGCCTGGCCCTGCAGGCCATTCTTGCCGCGGGCCACGAGGTGCCGTTGGTGCTTACCCAGCCCGACCGCCCGTCCGGGCGCGGCCTTAAGCTCACCCCCAGCGCCGTCAAGCAGGCCGCCGTTGCGGCCGGCATCGAGGTCATGCAGCCGCTTGGCTTGCGCCTGGAGGGCAAGTACCCCGACGACGCCGCGCAGGCGCGAAAGGCCCTGCAGGAAGCCGCGCCCGACCTCATGGTGGTTGCGGCCTATGGGCTGATCCTGCCCAAATGGGTGCTCACGCTGCCTCGTCATGGCTGCTTCAATATCCATGCCAGCCTGCTGCCGCGCTGGCGCGGCGCGGCGCCCATACAGCGGGCCATCGAGGCCGGCGATACCGAAACAGGCATCACCATCATGCAGATGGACGAGGGCCTGGATACCGGCGACATGCTGCTGACGCGTGTGGTGTCCGTCGGCCCGGAGCATACCGCGGCAAGCCTGCACGACGAACTGGCCGGCGTGGGCGCGCAGGCGATCCTGGAGGCCATTGCGCAATGCGAGCAGGGCGCGCTGGCGCCGCGCCCGCAGCCCGCCGAGGGCGCTACCTATGCCGCCAAGCTCGAAAAATCCGAGGCGCCGCTCGATCTTTCACAGCCGGCCAGCGTGCTGGCGCGCCGCATTCGCGCGTTCAACCCCGTTCCGGGCGCTACCGTGCGTTTGCCGGGGCTGAACGATGCGGTGAAGGTATGGTCGGCCCAGGCGCTTGCGCAGCCCGCGGGCGGCGAGCCGGGCCAAGTGCTGGCGGCCGGTCCCGAAGGCATCGACCTGGCGACTGGCGACGGCGTGCTGCGTTTGCTGGAGTTGCAGAAGGCGGGCGGAAAACGGCAAGCCGTTTCCGCCTTTGTGCAGGGCTGGCGCCCCGCCGTTTAGTTTTTAGTTCCAGCGGCCGTTTCTTCCGCCCAGGCCGTAGGCGCCCGCGCCCAGCAGCAGTACCGCCAGCGCGCCGAACAGGTACATGCCTTGCAGTTCCAGGGCCCAGCCGCCCGCGTTACCCAGCTTCGTCAATTGCGAAGTATGGGCCAGGCAAATGGCCACCACCATATTGATGACGACCAGCAGGCCGCCGAGCCGGGTGTAGATGCCCAGGATGAGGAAGATGGGGGCGATGATTTCGCCGACGTAGACGCCCCAGGCGAGAAAAGCCGGCATGCCGTGCGCGGCGAGCATGCCTTCGACGCCGCCGATGCCGAAGCGCAGCTTGGCCAGCCCGTGCAGCAGGATGAGAATGCCCAGGACGAGGCGCAGAACCAGTTTGCCCAAATCGTCGCAAGTGGAAGAAGACATAGGTGCTTTACTCCATGGCGCCCCGCGGCGCTCCAAGTTGATCAGGAGCCCGCATTATATCTATGTCTTCGGTCCATGCACGGACAAACTATGTCAAATGGTTTCACCGTACAGGTCGTATTCGTCGCTGTCGGTAACCCGCACCCGCACCAGGTCGCCGGGCCGCAGCGTGCGTTCGCTGCTTACGAATACATTGCCGTCGATTTCAGGCGCGTCGGCGCTGGAGCGGCCGATGGCGCCGTCTTCATCCAGTTCGTCGATGAGAACGTCGATGTCGCGCCCCACCTTGCGCGCCAGGCGCTCGGTGGAAATGGCCTGCTGATGGGCCATGAAGCGATCCCAGCGATCCTGCTTGACGTCGTCGGGCACGGCGTCGGGCAGTTCGTTGGCCTTGGCGCCCGTAACCGGCGAATACTGGAAACAGCCCACGCGGTCGAGCTGGGCCTCGCTCATCCAGTCCAGCAAGTACTGGAATTCTTCTTCGGTTTCGCCGGGAAAGCCGACAATGAAGGTCGAACGCAGGGTCAGGTCGGGACAGATTTCGCGCCAGCGCTTGATGCGGGCCAGGGTCTTGTCCTCGAAGGCCGGCCGCTTCATGAGCTTGAGGATGCGCGGGCTGGCGTGCTGGAAGGGAATGTCCAGGTAAGGCAGGATCTTGCCCTCGGCCATGAGCGGGATGACCTCGTCGACGTGGGGGTAGGGGTAGACGTAGTGCAGCCGCGTCCAGACGCCGAATCGGGCCAGCGCTTCGCTGAGCTGGGTCATGTGGGTCTTGATGGGGCGGCCGTTCCAGAAGCCGCTGCGGAACTTGACGTCGACGCCGTAGGCGCTGGTGTCCTGCGAAATGACCAGCAATTCCTTGACCCCGGCATTCACCAGGCGCTCGGCCTCGCCCATGACGTCGCCGATGGGCCGGCTGACCAGGTCGCCGCGCATCGAGGGAATGATACAGAAGCTGCAGCGGTGGTTGCAGCCTTCGGAGATTTTCAGGTAGGCGTAGTGGCGCGGTGTCAGCTTGACGCCCTGCGGGGGCACCAGGTCGACATAGGGGTCGTGCTGGACATTGGGCGGCGCCGCCTCGTGCACGGCGCGCACGACCTGTTCGTATTGCTGCGGGCCGGTCACGGCCAGCACGGCGGGATGGACGTTGCGGATGGCGGATTCTTCCACGCCCATGCAGCCGGTAACGATGACGCGGCCGTTTTCCGCAATGGCTTCGCCGATGGCGTCCAGCGATTCGGCCTTGGCGCTGTCGATGAAGCCGCAGGTATTCACGACCACCACGTCGGCGTCGTCGTAATCGGGCGTGATGGCATAGCCTTCGGTGCGCAGTTGCGTCAGGATGCGCTCGGAATCAACCAGCGCCTTGGGACAGCCCAGGCTGACGAAACCGACTTTGGGGGAACTCATGGGGGTAACCTCGTTAAGCCAGAAGGCTTGGTAAAGACTGAAATTTTAAGGCCTCGGGCGGCTGGCCGCAGGGCGGTCGGGCGAATTGATGATAAAGTCCATGTAAAAACGAATACTCAAACAGGCCAGCCTCCGTGTCCGCAACTTCTTCCAGATCGCCAAGTTCGCCGTTGTCCGGCATTATGCTTGCCTGCGCGCGCAATGTGCAGGCGGTGCAGGAGGGGCGGTCGCTGTCGGAAAGCCTGGCGGCCACGCCGGCTGAATTGCGCGCGGCCACCCAGGCCATTACTTTCCACGTCATGCGCTGCGCCGGCCTTGCGCATGAAATCAAGCAGGAATTGGTGGCGCGCACGCCGCCGAACCCATGGTTCGACGCCTTGATGCTGGTGTCGCTGGCACTGCTGGAAACCGCCATGGACGCCGAGCAGGAACAGCAGGCCGGACGAACCGTGCCGCGCGAATGGCCCGTTTATGCCGTGCATACCGTGGTCGACCAGGCGGTTGCCGCGGCGGCCGGCCAGCTGGCGATGCGTTCGTACAAGGGTTTGCTCAATGCCACGTTGCGCCGGTTTACGCGGGAACGAGACGCCATTTTAGCGCAAGCGCGTCAAAACCCTGAGGCGCGGTGGAACCATCCCGATTGGTGGATCCGGCAACTGCGCCGGGCGTATCCGGACACGTGGCAGGCGCTGCTCGAGGCGGCCAATCAGCCGGCCCTCATGATCTTGCGCGTCAACAGGCGCCGGGCGACGGTCGTGCAGGTATTGGCGGCGCTGGAGGAAGCGGGCATCGAGGGCCGCGCCGTCGGCGCGTCCGGCATTGCGCTGGCGGCTTCCCGGCCGGTGCAGGCCATACCGGGTTTCGCCCAGGGCTGGTGGTCGGTTCAGGACGCCTCGGCTCAGAAGGCCGCCGAACTGCTGGCCCCGGCCTCGGGCATGCGGGTGCTGGACGCTTGCTGCGCGCCGGGCGGCAAGGCCGCGCATCTGCTCGAGCTGGCCGATATCGACCTCACAGCCATCGACAGCGATGCGGCCCGTCTGGCCCGGGTCGAGCAAAATTTTGAGCGGCTGGGCCTGGACAGCGGGCGCGTCGTCCTGAAAGCGGCCGATGCATCGGACCTGGATGCCTGGTGGGACGGCCGGCCTTTCGATGCCGTGCTGGCCGACGTGCCCTGCACGGCATCGGGCATCGTGCGCCGTCACCCCGATATCCGCTGGCTGAGGCGCGAGGGCGACATTGCCAAAACGGCCGCCTTGCAGCGCAAAATCGTCAATGCCTTGTGGAAGACCGTGAAGCCGGGAGGCCGCCTGTTGTATGCTACGTGTTCCATTTTCCCTCAGGAAGGCGAGCAGCAGGCTTTGCGGTTTCTGGAAAGCCATGCCGATGCGGTACGTTTGCCCGCGCCCGGCCAGTTGTTGCCGGCGGGCTCCGGAGACCACGATTTTCCCAGCGATGGGTTTTTCTATGCCTTGTTTGCTCGACAGGCCTAAGTCGTTGAAAATAGAACCACTATGACCGCGCGAAGGTGGCTTTCCCTCTTGCTGTGCGTGTTTCTCGCCTTTTCGGCGGGAGGCGTCATGGCGCAGGTCGACCCTGAACAGGTCACCCGCGTCGATCCCGTCGTGCGCGACGGCAAGCTGTATATCGACGCCGATGTCGATTTCGAGGTCAGTTCCGAACTGCGCAATGCGGCTCAAAAGGGCGTGCCCATTTACTTCACCGTCGATGTCGAGGTCGTTTCCAAGCGCTGGTGGTGGTTCGACCGGGTTCTGGTCGACGAACACCAAAGCTGGCGCGTGGTCTACAACGCCTTGACGCGCCAGTGGCGCGTGGGAACCGGCGAGCTTTCCCTGCCGGAGGCGTCGTTCGACGATGCCTTGACGCCCATTCGCAATATCCGGGGCTGGGCGGTTGCCGACGTGGCCGACCTGGACGCCGGGGAACAATACGACGGCCGTATTCGCGTACGGCTGGATACTTCGCGCTTGCCGCGGCCCTTCCAGATCGATGCCTATAACAGCAAGGCCTGGTCCCTGGCTACACCATGGAAAGATTTCTCATTTTCAATCTCCAACGGCACTCGCGATCCATCCTGAGATGGGGGCTGCGCATTGCGCTGGGCGCTGCGGTCATCAGCGCCCTGGCGCTGCTGGCCCTGCTGGTGTGGTCCACCGGAAACGCTTCGCGCTATGCGCAGCAGTACGACGTCCTGCTGCTGTTGAACGGCGTCTTCGCCATTACGCTGATCTTCTGGGTGGTGGTGCTGGCCGCCCGCCTGGTTCGCCAGTTGCGGCGGCGCCAGTTCGGCGCGCGGCTGACGGCGCGCTTCGCCTTGTCGTTCGCCCTTATCGGCGTGCTGCCGGGCGCGCTTATCTATGTCTTGTCGGTGCAGTTCATGTCGCGCTCCATCGAGTCATGGTTCAACGTGCGGGTCGATACCGCGCTGGAGGCCGGGCTCAATCTGGGGCGGGCGGCGCTGGACAACCAGTTGAACGACCTGAACGCGCGAGCGCGCGATATCTCCGGCAAGCTGGCCAACACCAGCGACGCCGACATGGCGGTGGCCATCACCCGCCTGCGCGAATCCAGCGGCGTGGCCGAGGCCATGGTGTTCAGCGGCAACGGCCGCCTCATCGCCTTTTCCACTGCCAGCTACAGCCAGTTGATTCCCGACGTGCCGCCGCCCCATGTGTTGAATCAATTGCGCGTTTCGCGGGCCTATTCGGCGGCGGAAACCGACGAGGCCGATGTGGGCGGCGGCAAGAAGCGCGCCAGCGAGCCGTCGGCGACAACCGGGCTGCATCTGCGCGTGGTCGTGCCCATCAATATTCTTGACCGCACTTCGTCGGCGCTGGGCGTGTCGCCCGATACGCGCTGGCTGCAGGTCGTCGAACCCGTGCCCGAGCAGATCGCGCGCAATGCCAATCAGGTGCAGCAGGGGTTTCGCGACTACCAGGAACTGGCCTTGTCGCGCCAGGGGTTGCGCAAGCTGTATGGCATAACGCTTACCCTGGCGTTGATCCTGGCGGTATTCGCCGCCATTGTCGTGGCATTGGCGCTGTCGCGCCGCCTGGTGCGCCCTTTGCTGACGTTGGCGGCGGGAACCCAGGCGGTGGGGGTGGGCGATTACCGGCCTTTGCCCGAGCCGCCCGAGCGCGACGAGGTAGGCCAGCTTACGCGTTCGTTCAATGCCATGACGCGCCAGCTCGACGAAGCCCGCCACATGGTCGAGAACAACCGCCTGCAGCTCGAGCGTTCCAATGTGTATCTGGAGTCTGTGCTCAGCAATCTGTCCTCGGGCGTTCTGGTGTTCGACGAAGGCTTCCGGGTGAACATGTTCAACCAAGGCGCGCAGTCCATTTTGCGCGCCGACCTGCGCTCGGTAAAAGGGCGGCCGCTTGAAACCGTGGACAGCGCCTTCAAGCTGGCCCAGCTCATACGCCACGCTTTCGCCGCCCATGCCGCCGTGGGATCCGAGCGGCCTTATTGGCAGCAGCAGTTCGAGCTGGAGGTCGAGGCGGCCACCGACAACGAAACCAAGAAAAATACGGTCACCTTGCTGGCGCGCGGCACTCACCTTAGCGTGGATGGCCGGGGTAATGGCTACCTGGTGGTGTTCGACGACATCAGCGAAGTCATCTCGGCCAGCCGCACGGTGGCCTGGGGCGAGGTGGCGCGCCGCCTGGCTCATGAAATCAAGAACCCGCTCACGCCCATACAATTGTCGGCCGAGCGTCTGGCCATGAAGCTTGCCGACAGGCTGAACGAGGCGGATGCGGCCATGCTCAAGCGTTCGACCAACACCATCGTGAACCAGGTGGCGTCGCTCAAGCACATGGTGGACGACTTCCGCGAGTACGCGCGCACGCCGCCGGCGCAGATGCAGGCCGTCGACATCAATACGCTTATCGCCGACGTCCTGACGCTGTATGGCTGGGATCCCGTCGAGGGCACCGTGCGCGATGACCAACATAGTGTCAAAATAGAAGTAAGTCTCGATGCCGGGCTGCCGCAGATCGAAGGCGACCCCACGCAGTTGCGGCAGGTCATCCATAATCTGCTGGCCAATGCGCGTGATGCGGCAACACAAAATCAGGCGCTGGACGATGCAAGAATTTATGTAAAGACTAAACTTACCAACTCCAGCATCGAAGATGAAAATGGATCGCACGCGGTGCGCCTGACTGTCTCGGACAATGGTCCGGGCTTCGAGTCCCAGGTCATGTCGCGCGTGTTCGAGCCTTATGTCACGACCAAGGCGACCGGCACGGGCCTGGGTCTGGCAATCATTAAAAAAATTATCGAGGAGCACGGTGGCCGAATCGATATTGCAAATGGCAAGGAAGGAGGGGCGCGCATCTCGATACTCCTCACACGTCTTGCCGGTACGACTCCCTCGCTGGACGCGCAGCCTCAAGGGAACGATAATGCGGGAAAAACATAGGTGATGCTTTATGGCCAGAATCCTGGTTGTTGATGATGAGATAGGCATTCGCGAGCTTTTGTCTGAAATTCTTTACGACGAAGGCCACACGGTGGAGCTCGCGGAAAACGCGGCGCAAGCCCGCGCCGCGCGGCTGCGTGCCAGGCCCGACCTCGTCCTGCTCGACATATGGATGCCCGATACCGACGGAGTCAGCCTGCTCAAGGAGTGGGGGTCGCAGGGCCTGCTCGACATGCCCGTCATCATGATGAGCGGGCATGCCACGGTCGATACCGCGGTCGAGGCCACGCGTATCGGCGCGGTCGACTTCCTTGAAAAGCCCATTACCTTGCAAAAGCTGCTCAAGACGATTGCGGCGGGCCTGGCTCGCCCGGTGGTTCCTTCCACGGCGGCGCGCTCGCCCGAACGCCATCCCGAACATGGCCAGCCGCTCACTACCGTTCCCGTCGCGGCGCCGGCGGCGGCAGTAGCCGCGGCTCCCGCGGTGCCCGAACCCAACAACTCCCTGCTTGGCGGCATTGCGCTCGATCAGCCCTTGCGCGATGCGCGCGACGAATTCGAACGTATTTATTTCGAATACCATCTGGGCCGCGAAAATCACAGCATGACGCGCGTGTCGGAAAAAACCGGCCTGGAGCGTACCCATCTTTATCGCAAGCTCAAGCAACTGGGCATCGACGCTTCGCGTAAAAAACAGCACAGCTAATACCCTGCACATGTCGAGCATCAGGAGCGCAGGCTCCTGATGCAGGCATCTTGCGCCTGTGCCGTCAGTCCCTCGTCATTGATTCGCGGCGGCCGGCTTGCCCGGCAAGCGGGTGGCCGCGTTTATTCGGCCGGCCGGCGATTGCGTACGATGGAATCCACCGAGATGCGGGTTTCGCCGGGGGCGTTGCGCACCGAGGCGGCACGCCAGGCATGGCCATAGGCGATTTCGAGGCTCAGGTGTATGGTGCCGTCCATATGCCGCTGTTTTTCCAGTGCGTCCAGCAGGCGCTGCCGCCATGCGCGGCCGGCCAGGCCGCGCTTGCGGTTCGTGGCCGGATTGCCGCCCAGAAGCCGCAAGTCGCTCAACAGTTTTTCCGGGGTGCGGTAGGTAAGAGTAATGATTTCCTGATCCATGACCGGATCGGCGAATCCCCGTTCGATGAGCAGGTCGCCAAAGTCGTGCATGTCGACGAAGCTGGGCGTCGCGGTTTGCAGCCCGGCCTGTTCCAGCGCCAGCCGCACTTCCTTGAGCGACCCCGGCCCCAGGCACGAAAACATGACCAGGCCGCCGGTTTTGAGCAGGCGCCGCCATTCGCCGAGCACCCGGTGCGGTTCGGCATGCCAGTGCAGCGCCATGTTCGACCATACGAGATCCAGCTGTTCAGGAGGCAGTCCCGATTCGGCCAGGTCGGCCTTCACGAAGTGCGGCGCGCGGGTGGGCTTGTTGCGCAGCTTTTGCCACAGGCTGGGTTTGGCCGCATAGCGGTCGATGGCGGTTTCGACGAGGGCGGCGCAGGCGTCCAGCCCCGTGTAGTCGATATTGGGATAGCGCGAGCGCAGGGGTTCCAGCGCATGCCCGGCGCCGCAGCCCGCATCCAGAATGGCGCTGGGGGAAATGCGGATGTAGCTCAGGCGCTGCAGCATGCGCTGTGCGATTTCGCCGTAAAGGAATTGTGCCTCGTCCAGAGGGGCGCGCCGGGTGAACTGTCGTGTGACGTGGGCCTGGTTCAGGGCCAGGGTAGGGGGCTGTGACATATTTGCGGCTCGTTGCTGGCGACGGCGGATGAATCGTGCTTAGATGTTCGGGTGAAGAGCGGCCTGGCATGGCCTTCAAGAGGATCCCTATTATTATGGCTCATACTTGGCGTGGGCGCGAGTTGGCGGCTTTGCCGGCGCCCTCCGCCGGCTTGGCGTCATGGCGCGATTGGCCCGCCGCGCTGCTTGCCCGTGTCCCTTCCGACTGTGCATTGTGCCGTGGCGCTTCGCGCGGCGGCCAGCTTTGCCCGGATTGTCGCGCCGACGTCATGCATTCCATGCAAAGTCCCGCGCGGCGCTGCCCGGTGTGCCGGCTGGCGCTCGAAACGGGGGCCTGCCCCGACTGCGCGCTTCAGGCGCCTGCCTTCGACGCGGTGGTGGCGGCCTTCGATTACGCCATGCCCGGCGATTTGCTGATACGCCAGTTCAAGGGCGAGCGGCGGTTTTCGCATGCCCGTTTCCTGGCGGACATTTTGGCCGACGCGGTTCGGCAGCACAGGCCGGCTCTGCTGGCAAATACCATTCTGGTTCCGGTGCCGGCCAGCCGTGCTTCCGTTGTGCAGCGCGGTTTCAACCCGGCGGCCGAACTTGCCCGGTATCTGGCGCCGCAATTGGCGTTGCGCTGCCAGCCGGATCTCCTGGCGCGCCGCCAGGAAGGCGGGCGGCAAACGCATAGGCGGCGGGCCCAGCGCTTGCTGCAGGCTCCACACCTGTATGCCTGCACCCGCCGAATCGAAGGCGCAACGGTTGCCGTGGTCGACGATGTCCTGACCACCGGCAGCACCCTGCACGGCATCGCGCTGCAACTGAAGGCCGCCGGCGCCGGCGCGGTGTGGGGCCTGGTGCTGGCCCGCACCCCATACCGGCGGCGCGCCGTGTAATATGATTGCGCAGTAAGCCGCCGGCCAAGCGTCTCGCCCATGGCGGCTCCTCGTCCATAATACCTACGAATCATGTTTCATATAGTTCTTGTCTCCCCCGAGATTCCGCCGAACACCGGCAACGTCATTCGCTTGGCGGCCAATACCGGGGCCGCGCTGCATCTGGTGCGTCCGCTGGGCTTCGAGCTGGACGATAAAAAGCTGAAGCGGGCCGGGCTGGACTATCACGAGTGGGCCGATATGCAGGTGCACGACAGCCTGCCCGAGGCCCTGGCCAGCACGGGCAGCCCCGCGACGCGGCAATTCGCCATGACCACCAAGGGTTCGCGCCTGATCGGTGAGGTGGCCTTCCAGCCCGGGGACGTATTCGTGTTCGGGCGTGAAACGGCCGGCTTGTCGGCCCAGCAGATGGAACTGTTCGGAGCGGCGCAGCGCATACGCCTGCCCATGCAGCCGCGGCAGCGCAGCCTCAATCTTTCCAACTCGGTCGCCGTCACCGTTTTCGAGGCCTGGCGCCAGTGCGGCTACGAGGGCGGAGAGTAGGGACTCGTTTAGGCCCAGGAAGCATGCGCCCGGGCCCGGCCTTCCGGTTGCCGGCGATACGGGTAGTGTGTGCGCGGGGCGCTTTGGCTAGCGGGCGGCGCCGCTCAAGCGCCCGGATGCGGGGATTCCGCCTTGGCCTCGCGGGAAAGCAGGTCGGACACGGCCTGGCGCGGGGACAAACCGTTGAACAGGACGTTGCAGACGGCTTCGGTAATGGGCAGGTCGACATGATGGCGCCCGCCCAGCGCCAGCGCGGCTCGGGCGCAGCGCACGCCCTCGGCGGTCATGCCGCCTTCCAGGATGTGCTCCAGGGTTTGCCCCTTGCCGATGGCCAACCCGACCTGGCGGTTGCGCGACAGGTCGCCGGTGGCGGTAAGCACCAGGTCGCCCAGGCCGGTCAGGCCTGAAAACGTGTTGGCTTTGCCGCCCAGCGCCCGTCCCAGCCTCTGCATTTCGGCCAGCCCGCGGGTGATCAGGGCCGCCCTGGCGTTGGTGCCCAGCCCCAACCCGTCGGAAATTCCGCAGGCGATGGCCATGATGTTCTTGAGCGCCCCGCCGACTTCGACGCCGACGACGTCCTGGCTGGTATAGATGCGCGCGCTGCGGCCGTGCAGGGCTTGTATGACGGTATCGGCGACGTGGGCTTGCCGGCTGGCTATGGTCAGCGCCACCGGCAGGCCTTGCGCGACTTCGCGGGCGAACGACGGGCCCGAAAGCACGCCCAGCCCCGAATGCGGCAGGCCGCTCAATGCCGCGCGCACGATCTCGTGCGGCAGTTGCCCGCTTTCGTGGTGAAAGCCCTTGCAGATCCAGATGATGGTCGGATTGCCAGTGTTCAGACGGCCCAGTTCGCTTTTCAGGCGCGCGCAGATATCGGCGAGCCCGGCAACGGGCACGCCCAGGATGATCAGGCCGTTGCCCTCATTGGAGGTACAGGCATGCGCGACCGCTTGCGGGAAGTCGCTGGTGCCGCGCAAGGCGGCGGGCAGGACGATGCCGGGCAGATAGCGTTCGTTGGCGTGCGCGGTGTTTATGGCCTGTGCTGTGGCCGCATCGCGCGCCCACAGCAGGGTGTCGGCGTTGGCACAGGCCAGCGCGGCCAGCGCGGTGCCCCAGCTTCCGGCGCCGAGTACGGCGACGCGAGTTCGGGCGGGAAGCGGGGATGCCACGCTTTTACTGGCGGGTCGCGCCGGGAGGCAGGATGATTCCGGAATCCTGCGACTCTTGTTCCTCGGCCAGCTGGGCCAGGCGCTGTTCGTACAGGTTCTGGAAATTGACTTCGGCCAGGTGCAGCGCGGGCAGCGAAGTGCGGGTGATCAGGTCGGCCACATTGGCGCGCAGATACGGGTAAAGCATGGTGGGGCAGACTATGCCCAGCAGCGGGTCGAGTTGCTCGTCGGGGATGTTGGAGGCTTCGAAGATGCCGGCTTGCGTGGCTTCGACCAGGTACATGACCTGGTCGCCGATGCGCGTGGTGACCGTGGCGGTTACCGTGCTTTCGTAGATGCTGTCGGCCAGGCGCTGGCCGCCGACATTGATGGAAACGTCGACGGAAGGGCTTTCCTGTTCCAGGAAGATTTGCGGCGCGTTGGGCATTTCAAGCGAGACGTCCTTGACGTAAGTGCGCTGCAAGCCGAAGCTCGGGTCCTGGTTGTCTTGGGTGTTTTGATCCTGGTCGGCCATGTTGTTTCCTGTAAGTATGATGATGGACGCGTAAGCGTGGTTGCCGTTGTTGGGGCCTAGAGCCTGTTGACAGGCCCTAGCTATTGAGCAGGGGGATGAGTTTGTCGGCGCGGTCGAGCGCCGCCAGGTCGTCATACCCGCCTACATGGACATCGTTGATGTAGATTTGCGGCACCGTGCGCCGGCCCGTGCGTTCCATCATGACGGAACGCTGGCTGGGGTCGGCGTCGATGCGGATTTTGTCGATTTCAGTGACGCCGCGCTGTTTTAATAGCATTTCGGCGCGAATGCAATACGGACATACTGCAGTGCAGTACATGGTTACATTGGTCATGGATTCCTCGATAGCGGAAAAATGAAGCCGGGCCTGTCAGCCCTTTTTGCCCAGCGGCAGGCCGGCGTCGGCCCAGGTGCGCAGGCCGCCTTGCAGGCTTACCGCCTGGGCAAAGCCCTGTTTGCGCAAGGCGCCGGCAATGCGGGCCGATTCCCGGCCCTGGTCGCAAAAGACGATGATGGGCTTGTCTTTGGGCAGAGTGGAAGCCTTGCTGTCGATATCGGCCACGGGCACGTTGCGGGCCTGGGGGATGGTGCCGGCCTTGAAGTGTTCGGCCGTCCGCACGTCGACGAAGATTCCGTGTTTTTGATTGGCCAGCTGCACGGCCTGCTGCACGTCCACCTGGGTGACGCTGCGGCCTTTGTTCAGCGCGGGCCATAGCAGCATGCCCCCCGAAACCAGGGCTATTATTACAATATAAAGGTTGTTCTGACTAAGAAGAAAATCCACGATGTGTCCTGATTTGGCTCTTGGAATAAGAGTTGGCTGTATCAATTATAAAATGGGGGCGATAATTCAACTTTCAAGTAGGTTTTTAACATGCACAAACTCGTACTCATGCGCCACGGCGAAAGCCAGTGGAACCTGGAAAACCGTTTCACCGGCTGGACCGACGTCGATCTTACCGAAACCGGGCGCATGCAGGCCAGGCAGGCCGGCGAACTCCTGAAGCGCGAAGGCTTCCAGTTCGACCTGGTCTTTTCCTCGGTTCTGAAGCGGGCCATACGCACGGCATGGATCGCCCTGGACGCCATGGATTCCATGTATACGCCCATCGGGCTCAATTGGCGCCTGAACGAACGCCATTATGGCGCATTGCAAGGTTTGAACAAGGCTGAAACCGCGGCAAAGTACGGTGACGAGCAAGTGCTGGTCTGGCGCCGGGCCTACGCCATTGCACCCGAGCCCCTGGCGCTGGACGACCCGCGCCATCCGCGTTTCGACGAACGCTACGCCAAGGTCGCGGCCGACAAGCTCCCGGCCACCGAGTGTCTCAAGGATACCGTGGCGCGCGTCGTGCCTTTCTGGAACGAATCCATCGCGCCCGCGCTGCGCTCGGGGCGCCGTGTTTTGGTTGCTGCGCATGGCAACAGCCTGCGCGCGCTCATCAAGCACCTGGATGGCATCTCCGACGATGACATCGTCGGACTCAATATTCCCACTGGCCAGCCTCTGGTCTACGAGCTGGACGACGAACTGCGTCCTATCCGTCATTATTATCTGGGCGATGCCGCCGAAATCGAAGCGGCTGTCGCGGCGGTGGCGGCTCAAGGCAAGGCCAAAGGTTGATATGCGTCGTGCGCTGGGCGGTATCCTGCTGGCGCTGTGGGTGGGTGCCGCATTCGGAGCGGACACACCGTCGGCCTTGGCTGCGCGTCAGGCCGACGCGAAAAAACAGCAGGCGGAGCTGCGTTCGCGCATCGGCGTCCTGCAAAAGGAAATCGACAGCCAGGAGTCGTCCCGGCGCGATGCGGCCAGCGATCTCAAGGCGTCGGAATCGGCCATTTCCAATATCGATCGGCGCCTCGACGAACTGGCGCATCAAAAAAAGCAGGCCGGCGACGAGCTGGAAAAGCTTTCCGGGCAGATCGCCAACCAGAAAAAAGTCATGGCCCAGCGCCAGGCCGAGCTGGCCGACCAACTGCGGGCCCGCTATGCCAGCGGCCTGTCGCCCTGGACGGCCTTGCTGTCGGGCGACGACCCTCAGGCCATCGGCCGCGACCTCGGCTATCTGAGCTACATTTCGCGGGCCCAGGCGCAAGCCGTCAGCGCGTTGCGCGTCGCCATCGACGATCTGGCCGCCTTGCAGGGCCGGGCCGCCGCCCGTAAAAAGGAATTGACCGATATCGAAAGCGAAACCGCCGAGCAAAAAAGCCGGCTGGAAGCGCAAAAGCAAGAGCGCGAGAAAGTGCTTGGCCGCATCGAAGACCAACTGCACAAGCAGCGCGCCCAGGCCGATACGCTGGAGCGCAACGACAAGCGGCTGGGCAATTTGATTACGGGGCTGGACTCCGAAATCGCGCGCCTGGCCGAAGAAGCGCGCAAAGCCGAGGAAAAACGCAAGGCCGAGGCGGCCCGCAAGGCGGAAGAAGCCCGCCAGGCCGCGTTGGAAAAGCGCCGCGCGCTGGAGCAGCAGCGCAAAGCGGCGCAAGAGGCCGAGAAGGCGGCGCAGGCCCGAGCCCGGCGCGAGCAGGATGAAGAACAGGCGCGCGCGGCGCGATTGCAGGTGGAACAGGCCCGGGCGGCGGCACGGGCCGCCGAGCAGGCCGAGCGCGACAACGCGGCGGCGCAATCCCAGCCCCATCCGCAGCCGGCGGTAAAGCCGACGGCGCCGGCCGAACAACCCGAGAGCGCGGCCGTGTTGCCGCCCGAAGGCGGGTTCCAGGGCTTGCACAAAGGGCTCCGGCAGCCCGTGCCCGGAGAAATCCAGGGGAAATTCGGTGCGCAGCGTCCCGACGGCGGCATATGGCGCGGCATCGTGATACGGGCGGACGCGGGCACTCCCGTCCATGTCGTGGCGCCGGGGCGGGTAGTGTATGCCAATTGGCTGAACGGGTTCGGCAACATCATCATTGTCGACCACGGCGACAAGTATTTAAGCGTCTATGCGTATAACCAAAGCCTGCTCAAGAAAGTGGGCGATGTGTTGCACGGCGGAGACATCATTGCACGCGTGGGCGCCACCGGCGGCCAGGTTGAGCCCGGTTTGTACCTGGAAATCCGGCATAATGGGTTGCCGGTCAACCCGCTGCTTTGGTTAACGCGTTAATTTCGTTACTATTTGTCTGTTGGGCTGGCGTTGCAGAACGGCGTCGATTACATAATTACTTCAGGAATGTGCATGGGCACTCGCAGAATACGTAGTTTAAGTTTGGTAGTCATGGGCGCTATAGGCGGCGTGTTCCTGAGTCTGGGTATTTCAGCCGTGGCGCAGCGTGGCGAGCCTCTGCCGCTCAAGGAATTGCAGCAGTTCGCCAATGTATTCGCCGCCATCAAGGCCAGCTACGTCGAGCCGGTTACCGACAAGCAGCTCATCAACGACGCCATCAAGGGCCTGTTTTCCGATCTCGACCCCCACTCGGCCTATCTCGACGCCGATGCCTTCAAGGAAATGGAAGCCATCACCCAGGGCGGTTTCGGGGGGCTGGGCATTGAAATCGGCAGCGAAGACGGCATGCCCAAGGTCATCGCGCCCATCGAAGACACTCCCGCTGCGCGCGCCGGTATTTTGTCGGGCGACATCATCACCCATATCGACGGCAAGCCCACGAAGGGCATGACGCTCAACGACGCCATCAAGCTGATGCGCGGCGAGCCGAAAACCTCCATCGTGCTTACCATCAAGCGCGCCGGCCGCGACAAGCCGCTGGTCGTCAAGATCGTGCGCGACCTGATCAAGGTGCGCAGCGTGCGCAGCAAGATGCTGCCCGACGATATCGCCTATGTGCGCATTGCCCAGTTCCAGGAGCACACCACCGCCGACCTGGTCAAGCAGTTGCGCGCGCTCAGCGAGAAAAAAGCGCCCAAGGGCCTGGTGCTGGATCTTCGCAACGACCCGGGCGGCCTGCTGGACAGCGCCATCGGCGTTTCGTCCGCTTTCCTCAAGCCCGGCAGTCTGGTGGTTTCGACCAAGGGGCGCATTCCGTCCTCCAACCGCGAATACATGGCCAAGGCGGCCGATTACGACCGCAGCCTTTTTGGCGGCGACTCCGAAAGCGTGGCCAGCCTGGCCGCCTGGACCAAGACCGTGCCGATGGTGGTGCTGGTCAACGTCGGGTCAGCATCGGCTTCCGAAATCGTGGCCGGCGCGCTGCAGGATCACAAACGCGCCAAAGTCATCGGCAACCGTACTTTCGGCAAGGGGTCCGTGCAAAGCGTGCTGCCGCTTAGCGAAGATACCGGCATCAAGCTGACCACCGCGCGCTACTACACGCCCAGCGGAAAATCCATCCAGGTCACTGGGGTGACCCCCGACATCACGGTCGACGATACCGCTCAGGGCAATCTGTTCCGCCTGCCGCGCGAGGTCGACCTGGAGCATCACCTCATCAATGGCGCTTCGTCCGACGCCGCGGCCGAAGACTCCGAGGACACGCCCACCAAAGATGCCAAGATGTTCGAGTTCGGCGGCAAGGACGACTTCCAGCTCAGCCAGGCCGTCAATTTCCTGGAAGGCCGGCCTGTCAAGCAAAGCGATCCCTCCCTGGTCGCCAAAACCGACAAGGCCGCCTCCGGCGATAAAAGCGGCAAACCGGCGGGCAAGGCTGAAAAAAAAAATGATTCCGGCGCCCAGCCGGTAGTGTCCGGCCCGCAAAAGGTCGAGCACTACCGCGTCACCCCGAACGGAATCATCAAGGCGAACTAGGAGTGTGGACGGTTTCCGCCGGCCAGGCTCCCAGGGCCCGTCGATCACGTTGAAAGGCCATGATGGACGATCAGCATCTGCTGCGGTACGCGCGCCATATTTTGCTGGATGAGCTGGGTATCGAGGGCCAGGAACGGCTGCTGTCTTCTCGTGCATTGATCGTCGGCGCCGGCGGGCTGGGGTCGCCGGCAGCCTATTACCTGGCGTCGGCGGGCGTCGGCCATATCACCCTGGCCGACGACGACGAAGTCGAACTCAGCAATCTGCAGCGCCAGATCCTGCACACCACAGCCCGCCTGGGCTGGCCCAAGGCCGAATCCGGACGGCAGGCGCTGTTGGATCTGAATCCCGACGTGCAGGTGAGCGCGCGCGTTCAGCGCCTGCTCGACGCCGAGCTCGACGATGCCGTGGCCAGCGCCGACATCGTGCTGGACTGCTGCGACAACTTCGCCACCCGCCATGCCGTCAATCGTGCCTGCGTCACGCATCGCAAGCCGCTGGTATCGGGCGCGGCCATTCGTTTCGCCGGGCAGATCAGCGTGTTCGATCTGCGGCGGGACGATGCGCCGTGCTATCACTGCCTGTTTCCCGAAGCCGACGATGTCGAGGCGCTGAGCTGCGCCACGACAGGCGTTCTGGGGCCTTTGGTCGGCATCATCGGCAGCATGCAGGCGGCCGAGGCCATCAAATTGCTGGCGCAAATGGGCGAGCCCTTGGTAGGCCGCCTGCTTTGCCTGGATGCCCTGACCATGCAATGGAACGAAGTGCGTTTCCGCCGTGACCCCGGCTGCCTGGTCTGCGGCCACCGCTGAAAAGCGTGTACTTGCCGGTTTGAGTCGACCGCGGCCAGGGCTGCTTGCCTGTAGCCATAAATTTCATTTATACCTAGCTATTATTTTGCTTGGCTGGTTGTTCGGTTTGCGCTTTGCCATACTCTAAAACTCCGCATAAATACCGGCCGGCTGTCCCATCCCATTGATGCGGTTTCATGGGCAGCGGCACGAAGTTCGATAATTATTCATCGGGAGACTGTGCATGAAACGGATACTTCGGCTTTTTCTGGTATTTGCCGCGATGCTGGCGAGCAGTGCGATGGCGGCATCCACGCCCAAGCCCATCGAAGTCATTGTTTTCCCCGGGGGCTTCAACTGGCCCATATGGGTTGCGCAGGACAAGGGTTTTTTTACCGCCAATCACGTATCCATCAATGTAACGCCCACGCCTAATTCGGCGTTCCAGCTGACGGGTCTCATCGACGGCAAGTTCGACATCGCCATGACGGCGTTCGACAACCTGGTCGCGTACCGCGAAGGGCAAGGCGAGACGCCGAAGGTCGGTCCGGACCTGGTGGCGGTCATGGGCGCCGACCGGGGATTCCTGAAACTGGTGACGATCCCCGAGGTGAAGACCATTCCCGAGCTGCGCGGCAAGACGGTATCGGTCGATGCCCGCAATACGGGATACGCGGCGGTTCTGTTCGAAATGCTCGATCGTGCGGGCCTGCGCGAGCCCGACTACACGGTGGTCAAGGCTGGCGGGGTTTTGCAGCGCTTCAAAGAGCTGATGGAAAAAAAGCAGGCGGGCACCATGCTGATATCGCCCTTCGAAGTGCAGGCGGTTGCGCAAGGCTTCAATGTCCTGGGGGTGGCTTCCGAAATGTTCGGGGCCTACCAGGGGCTGGTGGCCGGGGTGCGGCAGTCGTGGGCGCGCCAGCACAAGAAAGCGCTCGAGGGCTATATACGTGCTTATGTGCAGGCGGTGGAATGGCTTTACGATCCGGCCAACCGCAATGAAGCATTGGCCATCTTCGAAAAGCATATGCCGAATACGACGCCGAAATCGGCGCAAACGGCTTACGGCATATTGCTGGATCCGAAGACCGGCATACAGCGCAAGGCAGCCATCGACATGCAGGGCATGAAAGAAGTCCTGAAGCTGCGCAGCAAATGGGGGCAACCCAAGCGCGAGCTTACCGATCCAGCGAAGTACTACGATGCCAGCTTTTACAAGGCGGCCCTGAAGCGCTAGGCGGCCCAGCCGTGGCTTGCCCGAGGCTTACAGGCCCAACAGGGCGAGTTGCGGTTCGTGCTCGTGGGTGGGCAGCGCCTGCCAGCCGGTTTGCGTGTAGCGCAGCCAGCGGCCCTGCACCCATAGCATAAGCGTATTGGCATAGACGGCGGAGTCGGCTGTGTCCCTGGGTTGCAGCGAGCCGGCATCGATGGCGGCCTGGGCGGCATGCCGCAGCAGGGCTTCGAGGTCGTCGATCAGCGCATTGACCTGGATTTGCAGCCTGGGATGTTCGGTGACCAGGGCTTCCCCGGTCAGCACCCGGGTCAGGCCGGGGTGTCTTTCGGTGAACAGCAGCAGGGCGTGAAGCTGCTTGCGCAGCTTGCGGCATCCGTCGGATTCGGTGGCGGCAATATGGTTCAGGTCTTCCAGCAGTTGCGCCCTGGCGCTGTCGATAAGGCTTTCGAACAGCGCTGCCTTGCTGGAAAAATGCCGGTATAGCGCCGCTTCCGATTGATCGAGCTGCTGGGCCAGCGCCGCCGTGGTGATGCGGCCGGCATGCGGCTGTTCCAGCATGCGGATCAAGGTGGCCAGTATCAGGGCCTTCTTGTTGTCGGTTTGGGGGCGCATGGAGGCGGCCCTAGCCGCGCAGCAGCCGGCGGCCCGTCAGCAAGTCGCCCAGCGAGTTGATGCGCAAGTCCACGTAGCTGTCGCGCCCATTGCGCTGGTTCGAGAACGGCGTGCCGGGGTGGTACACGTACACCGTGCGCATGCCCAGCTGCTTGGCGCTTTTCAGGTTGCGCAGGGTGTCCTCGACCAGGACGACTTGCGAGGCGGGCGCGCTGACCCTGGCGAGCACCTGCCGCATCAAGGCCAGCGAGGGCTTGGGCCGGATGCGGCCTTGCAGCAGCATGTGGTCGATGGCCCAGAGGCTTTCGAACTGCTGCAGGATGCCCAGTGTTTTGAGCACGATGCGCGCGTAGCGCAGCGGGGCATTGGTAAGCAGGATCTTGCGGCCCTTCAGGCGGCCCAGCTTGTAGGGCAGGGCGGTTTCGGCATGCACCAGCGAGGGGATGTCGAAAGAGTGGCTAAGATGCAGGAATTCGCGCGCGTCGATGCCGTGGTGCTTGACCAGCCCGATCACGGTGGCCCCGTAGCGCTTCCAGTATTTGGCGCGCAGCATATTGGCGGTTTCTTCGTCGACCTGCAGGCTGGCCACGACGGCCGCCGTCATGCTTTGGTCGATGACCTTGAAAATGGCCTTGGACGAGTCGTGCAGGGTGTTGTCGAGGTCGAACAGCCAGACGGGGCCGTCCGGCTCGGTCTTCCATAGGTTGTGCCGCGCGGGGTGCGGGGCCGCAGGCTTGAGAAGCGCGCGCATGGTCTCGCCAAGAAGCCTTAATGGGAACTGATCATGGTTCCGACGCCCTGGTCGGTGAGGATTTCCAGCAGCAGGCAGTGCGGCACCCGGCCATCGACCACGTGCACCGAGGTTACGCCGTTGCGCGCGGCGTCCAGGGCCGACGAGATCTTGGGCAGCATGCCGCCCGAAATCGTGCCGTCGGCGAACAGCTCGTCGATGGTCTGGGCCGAGAGGCTGCGCAGCAGGTTGCCGCTTTTATCCAGCACGCCGGGCGTATTGGTCATCATGATGAGTTTTTCGGCGCCCAGCACCTCGGCCATTTTGCCCGCGACCAGATCGGCGTTGATATTGTAGGCGCGCCCGTCTTCGCCGTAGCCGATGGAAGAAATGACGGGAATGAACTGATCGTCCTGCAGGGCCTTGACCACGGCCGGTTCGATGCGGGTGATGTCGCCCACGTAGCCGATGTCCAGCCATTGGCCGGGGTTGTCCTGGTCGGCCAGCAGCTTCTTTTGGGCCTGTATGAGGCAGCCGTCCTTGCCGGTCAGCCCCACCGCCTTGCCGCCGGCCTCGTTGATCATCATGACGATATCCTGCTGCACCTGGCCGCCCAGAACCCATTCGACCACTTCCATGGTCTCGGCGTCGGTAACGCGCATGCCCTGCAGGAAAGTGCCTTGCTTGCCGATGCGCTTGAGCGCGTCGTTGATTTGCGGGCCGCCGCCGTGCACCACGACCGGATTCAGCCCGACCAGCTTGAGCAGGACGACGTCGCGCGCGAAGCTGCGCTGCAGGTCTTCCTCGATCATGGCGTTGCCGCCGTACTTGACGACCACGGTCTTGCCGTGGAAGCGGCGGATGTACGGCAGGGCCTCGGACAGCACGTCGGCTTTGACCTTGGGGGGATGGGAGGGGGACTCGGGCGACAAAGTGGTCATGGCGCGATAGTGTAAAAGTGGCGTAAAAAAACCGGGGGGTGTTCCCAACCCCCGGGCCGTGTCATTTTACTGTCTTTGCCGGCAAGGCGCAGGACGCGCCGCGCCGGCAGTGGCGGCGGCGTCAGCCGGCGGCCAGTGCTTTTTCAACGGTATTCATGAACGCCACCTTGTCGTAGTTGCCCAGATAGCGCTTGATGATATGGCCCTGCTTGTCGATGAGAAAGGCGGTGGGGGTGAGCTGCACGTCGCCGAACGCCTTGGCCAGCTTGCCCTGCGCGTCGATGGCCACGGGAAAGGGTAGTTGGCGGGTGTCGCTGTAGTTCTTGACGTAGTTGGGGGGGTCGTACTGCATGGCCACGGCAATGACCTCGTAGCCTTTGGGCGACAGGTCTTTGTAGGTTTGAACCGTGTCGGGCATTTGCTGGATGCAGGTAACGCAGCTGGTGGCCCAGAACTTGACCAGCACGACTTTGCCGCGCAGGTCTTGCGTGGAGATTTTATGGCCGTCCAGCGACACGAAGGTGACGTCGGGCGCGGTCTTGGACGAGCCCGCGAATTGCCAGAACGCAGCGCCGGCAACGGTGACGACGGCAATCAGGGCGATAAGGGCTTTTTTCATTTGATGGGCATGGTTTCTACTGCGCCGGATCCGCTTTCAGCCGGAGCCTGCGTGGACGGGGTGTCTTTGCTTTCGACAGGGGCCGGCGGCGTTACGAGGCTGTCGCGCGGCACGATCTGGAACAATTTTACAACTTTGTTGACGCCGTTGACACCGGCCGCGGCCTTGGCGGCAAGCTGGCCCTCGGTATCGGTGACTTTGCCTTGCAGGTAGACGGTGCCGCGCTCGGTGGTGACGACGATGGTGCGGCTGGGCACGTCCTTGGTTTCGATGAGCGCGCTCGTGACCTTGGTGGTGAGCCAGGTATCGTTGCTGCGCACGCTTAGCGGCGTGACGCTGCCCACGCGCAGTTCGTTGAACACCTTCTTGACCTTTTCGACGCCCTGGGCGGTCGATCCGGCCTTGTCCTTGTCCTGCTGGGTGGGCACGTCGCCGACGAGCAGCACCTGGCCCGCATAGGATTCGGCGGATACGCGCACCTGGTCGGACTTGTCGGCGAAGATGCGGCGCATTTCGCTGCCGACCTTCATTTCGATGGCCTTGTCCTCGACCTGTTCGCCCGCGGTGCGGCGGTCGGTGGCGACAACGGCCGTGCCGGCCGCGGCGCCGCCGACGACCAGGGCGCCGCAACCGGATAGAGCGGCGGCGCCCGCCAGACCCAGAGCCAGCAGCAGAGCGCGTGTAAGGTGTTGGGGTGTGGTCATTACAGTGTGTCTCCCAGAAGCAGGGCGTCTATGCCGTCGCACAAGGCATGCAGCAACAGTATATGCACTTCCTGGATGCGCATGGTGCGATCGTGCGGGACGCAGAGGTGGATATCGGTTTCGAAGAGAATCTCGTTGATTTTTCCGCCGCCCTTGCCGGTCAGCGCAATGACGAGCATTTCGCGGTCGTGGGCGGCCTCGATGGCGCGCAGCACATTGCTTGAATTGCCGCTGGTGGAGATGGCCACCAGGACGTCGCCGGGCTGGCCCAGCGCGGTGACCTGGCGTTCGAACACGTTGTCGAAGCCGTAGTCGTTGCCCACGGCGGTGAGTATGGAAGTGTCGGTATTGAGCGCGATGCCGGCCAGGGGCAGGCGGTCGCGCTCGAACCGGCCCACCAGCTCGGCGATGAAATGCTGGGCGTCGGCGGCCGAACCGCCATTGCCGCAGGACAGGATTTTATTGTTGTTGGCCAGAGCGCCGAACAAGAGGTCGACCGCCGAGGACAGCGGCGCGGACAGCGCAAGCGAACTGGTCTTGAAAGTGTCGATGGCATCGTCGAAATGCGATGACATGCGTGAGGTCATATCCATGCGGGGTATTATCTCATGCCTTCCGGGAAAAATTGTGACCAGAAGATATAGGAGCCCGGCAGGCCGCCGTCCATTGAGCGCGCTTTGCGGCACGCCGCGGGCGGCGTTCCCCCCATGCCGGCAATGCGGCGGCATGGGCGCCGCGCCGCGAGGTCGCAGGGCGGTCAGGCGGCGCAAAAGGCATTCTTGATCCAGACCAGCTTGTCGTCGTCCTTGGCGATGACGTCGAAGCGGCAGGCGGGCGTGCCTTTCGGCGCGCAATGCCGGGCAAGCGCCGGCAGCAGCAGCGCGGCGGTATGGATCAAGCGTTGCTGCTTGCGACGGTTTACACTGGCTGCTGCGCCGCCGTAGTCGTTGGAACGCCGCTGCCGCACTTCGACGAAAACCAGGGTGTCGCCGTCCACGCAGACCAAGTCTATTTCACCCGTCCTGCGTCGCAGGTTTTGCGCGATGACCAGAAGCCCGGCCGACTCCAGATGGGACTTGGCTTGTTCTTCGGCCCGCAAGCCTGATTTTTGGGTTGGCGACAGCCGAGGTTCGGCGGGAGGCCTGCCTGGATTCGCCGCTGCCTTTTGGCGACGCTTGCGCCGGCGCGCCGCCTTTTGCTGGGCGATGCGGGCATAGGCGTAGGCGGTGTCGTCTTCGTCGGGCGTGGGCATTTTGCCTGGCCTCTACTTTGAAAGTTATTGCACATGAGTGATTCGTCCGACCCCATCGATTCCGGCGCAACCTGGAGCCGTCTTGCCGAACGCGTGGCGGGGCAGTCGTGGCCGCCGTCCACCCTGTATGTCGTGGCGACGCCCATCGGCAATATCGGCGATCTTAGCCTGCGCGCCTGGCAAACGCTGGCGCGGTGTGACGTTATTGCCGCGGAGGACACGCGGGCCAGCCGTCCGTTGCTGGATGCCTGGGGCATTTCCACGCCGTTGGTGGCGGCTCACCGCCATAACGAGGCCCAGGCCGCCCAGTCGCTGGTGGCGCGGCTGGCCGCCGGCGAACGGGTCGGGCTTATTTCCGACGCCGGTGCTCCCGGTGTCAGCGATCCGGGCGCGCGCATTGTGCGCACGGTGCGCGAGGCCGGCTACGACGTGGTGGCGATTCCAGGGGCCAGCGCCGTCATTACGGCCTTGATGGCCAGCGGCGCCACTTCCGACGAAAACCCCGCCTATATCTTTGCGGGGTTTGCGCCGCCCAAGGCCGGCGCGCGCCAGAAATGGCTGCGCCAATGGTGCGCGCTGCCCGCGCCGGTGGTCATGTACGAGTCGCCTCACCGGCTCGAGGCTTCGATTCGCGACTTGCTGGCGGTTTGCGGCCCCTCGCGCAGGCTGACCATTGCGCGCGAGCTGACCAAGCGCTTCGAGCAGGTCGTGACTTTGCCGTTGGAGCTGGCCGAGTCCTGGCTGGCCGCCGACAACCATCGAAGCCAGGGCGAGTTCGTGCTGATCGTGCACGAGGCCCCGGGGCAGGGCGAGCAGGCGGTGGACGCATCCACCGCCGCCCTGCTGGATGCCTTGCTGGAAACCGTGAGCGTGCGCGACGCGGCGCGCGTGGCGGCCAAGGTTACGGGCCTGCCGCGCGATACGCTTTACGCCCTGGCGCTGGAGCGCTCCCGATAATCGCCGCGCTGGTTGGGCAGGCTAGCGCGCTGCCACCAGGCTGGACTGGGCGCCGGTTTGCTGCTGGATGCGTGCGGCGGCGTCGATGGCTTCAGCGCGGCTGGGGTAGGGTCCCATTTGCACCCTGTACAAATTATTGGCGGCCTGCACATGAACGGGCGGAGTGTCGGGAAGCGCGATCTTTTGATTCAGCTTTTGCGCCAGCGACCGGGCGTTTTCAGGGGTGCTGAAGGCGCCGAACTGCAGATAGACGCCCGGGGCCGATGCCGGCTGCGGCGCGGCGGGGCTGTTGCCGGTTGCGGCGGCCGGCGGCTCGGAAATGGCGCTGAGCGCATCGGGGGTCGATGAAGCGGCAGCGGCGCGTTGCTCAGGGGCGATGGATCGGGTCGTCGTGGGCTGGCTGGATGGAACCGCAACGGTTTGCGCCGTGTAGGAGGCCGACGCCATTTGCTCGCCCGCCGGTGCCGGCGCCTTGGCCATGCGTGTGCCCACGCCCCGGGCTATGTCGGTATTGGTAATGGCCTGGACAATGACCTGGCCGCTGCCCGGGCCGATGATGCCCAGTTTGGCGGCGGCGACATAGGAAAGATCGATGATGCGCGAGCTATGGAAGGGCCCGCGGTCGTTGATGCGCACGATCACCGACTTGCCGGTGCCGACGCGGGTTACGCGGGCGTAGCTGGGAATGGGCAATGTGGGATGCGCCGCCGTCATGGCGTACATGTCGTAGGTTTCGCCGTTGGAGGTTTTGCCACCATGGAACTGCCGCCCGTACCAGGATGCCGTGCCCTCCTGGCGGAAAGGCGTGTCGCCGCTGATGGGCACATAGCGTTTGCCGAACACGACATAGGGTCTGGATGTTGCGGCGAACGGGGTTTCGATGCGGGGGACGGCATCGGGGATGGCGTCGATGTCGGGGGGCGGACGATCGCCGGGGCCGTCGTTTTGGTAATAGCCGCCGCGGCGCGCCGACCCCGATGTGGAGCAGCCCGCCAGCACGGCGATGCAGCACAGCACGAAGGCGGCGATGAGCAGGCGCGGCAGCTTCATGGGATATCGGTGGGCGGCTGGTTGCGATGGCGCACCAGCAAGGGCGAGTGATCGGCAAAGCGCTGGGCGAGCTGCTCGGTGACGTATACCGAACGATGCTGCCCGCCCGTGCAGCCTATGGCCACGGTCAGGTAGTTGCGGGTGTCCTGCATGTACAGGGGCAGCCAGCGGCGGATGAAGCCCGCGATGTCCTCGATCATGGTTTCCACGCTGCCGAATTGGGCAAGCCATTGCGCCACGGGTTCGTCGCGGCCGGTAAGAGGCCTCAGGTCGCGGTCGTAATGCGGATTGGGCAGGCAGCGCACGTCGAAGACCAGGTCGGCATCGCCGGGCACGCCGCGCTTGTAGGCGAACGACTCGAAGGTCAGGACCAGGGAGGCGCGGTCGGTCTGGATGAGGTCGCGCATCCAGGCGCGCAGCTGGCCGGGGGTGAGGTCGGAGGTGTCGATGACGTGCTCCTGCTCGCGCAGCGGCGCCAGCAGTTCGCGTTCGGTGTCGATGCAGTCGCGCAAAGAGGGCGATTTTCCGCCTTGCTGCAGCCGGTCGGTAAGCGGATGGCGGCGGCGCGATTCGGAATAGCGCTGCATCAGCGTGTTGTCGCTGGCATCCAGAAAAATGACGCGGAACTCGGTGCCCGTGGCGCGCAGTTCGGTGATGACCGAAGGCAGGCCGTCCAGCTCGCCGGGCGAGCGCACGTCGATGGCCACGGCAACGCGCTCCAGGCTGTCTTCGCGGGTGCTGGCGATGAATTCGCGCAGGAAGCGTACCGGCAGATTGTCCACGCAGGTGTAGCCCGAGTCTTCAAGCAGCCGCAGTGCGACGGATTTTCCCGAGCCGGAAATGCCGGTGATCAGAACGACTTTCAGCATGGCAATGACGATTCCCGCATGTAAAACGCCCTCCGTGATTCTTGACGGGTTTCTGGCATTGTATCGGACGAAAGCCGCGGGCTCGCAGCGCGTGGCGTTTGCCGTTTATTCCTGCTTGGTGCTTTGCATGATGGCCAGCGCCTGGCGTTCGATGAATTCGCCCATGGTGTCGATGCCGCGCAGGGTCAGGATGGTGTTGCGCACGGCCGCTTCGACCAGAACGGCCAGGTTGCGGCCGGCGGCCACCTGCAGCATGACGCGCCGTATGGGAATGCCCAGGATGTCCTGGGTCAGGTCTTGAACCGGCAGGCGCTCGAAGGCGTCGGCGCTGGAGCGTATGAGGTGGACGACCAGCTTGAGGCGCATTTTGCGGCGCACCGAGGTTTCGCCGAATATGGTGCGGATGTCCAGCAGCCCAAGCCCCCGGACCTCGAGCAGGTTTTGCAGCAGGGGCGGGCAATAGCCTTCGATGATGTTCGGCGCCGTGCGTGTGAGCTCGACGGCATCGTCGGCCACCAGCCCGTGCCCGCGCGAGATCAGTTCGAGGGCCAGTTCGCTTTTGCCCAGCCCAGACTCGCCGGTGATCAGCACGCCCAGGCCCAGGACGTCCATGAAGACGCCGTGCGCGGTGGTAACCGGCGCCAGGCGCTTGCCGAGATAGATGCGCAGCAGATCGATGAGCTGGGCGGCGTCGATGGAGGTGGACAGCAGCGGAACGTGCTGGGTTTCGCAGAATTCGCGCAGGTCGTCGGGGGCGGACAGATTGCCCGCCAGCAGCATGGCCGGCACGCCGCCCGAGACCAGGTCTTCCAGGTGGTGCAGGCGGCGCTTGGGCTCGAAGCGAATGTAGTACTGCATTTCCTCCGGGCCGAAGACCTGGATGCGCGCCGGGTGGATGAGGTTCAGGTGGCCGACCAGGTCGGCGCCGTACATACCCTGGTTGGGGATGACCTTGCCGCCTGCGCCCATGCCGGCAATCCAGGAGAAAGTGATCTTGTCGGCGTTGTCGCTGACGAGTTCTTGGACGGTTAGCATGGCAGGCTCGGTTTATTCGACGGCTTCATCGCTGGTCAGCAGGCTGTGGATGGCCGCAATGTCGGTTTCGGTGGTAAGGGCCTGGCGCACCGTGGGGCTGGAAACGAGCCTGGCGATTTCGGCCAGCAGGTCCAGGTGCATTTGCGTGGCGGTTTCCGGAACCAGCAGGAAGAAAAGCAGGCTGGCCAGCCTGCCGTCGCTGGGGTCGAAGCGCACCGGGTCGGCCAGGCGGATAAATGCGGCGCATGGCTCTTTAAGGCCCTTGATGCGGCCGTGCGGCACGGCAACGTGGTGTCCCAAAGCAGTCGAGCCCAGGCGCTCGCGGGCGATCAAGCTTTGGAATACCGCCGTGCGGGCGATGCCGTGGTGGTTCTCGAAGAGCAGGCCGGCCTGTTCGAACGCCCGTTTTTTGCTGGTGGCAGCCAGATCGAGCACGATGTTTTGCGGCGGCAAAATACGCGACATTAAGTTCATGGAGTGCATTATATATGCCTTGGCCGGCATTATTGGCGCTTTATATAACACCGAGGCCCCAATCGTGTTGGCGATTGAGGCCGCAAGGGTGACGAGTGAGCAGCCTTGAGTGCGGCCAGCTTGGCGGCAACAGGCGGCTTGGGTGTTGCTAGGTGGTTCCCGTGGAACTATTCGGCAGCGATTTCCTGCCTTTTGACGGGCTCGTGAGCGTGATTTTGAACCTTGGTTTTGTACTTGATGACCTGGCGATCGATTTTGTCGGCCAGAAGGTCGATGGCGGCGTACAGGTTTTCGTCGGTGGCTTCGCAGTGGATGTCTTTGCCGCGCAAGTGCATGGTGACTTCGGCGGTGTGCTTGAGGCGCTCGATTGAGAGTATGACCTGTGTGTCTATGACGTTATCGAAATGCCGCGCAGTTCGCGCCATTTTGTTTTTGACATAAGCGTGTATTGCCGGGGTGACTTCCAGATGACGACCACTAATGCTCAGGTTCATATGCTGCTCTCCTATAAATAAGCAAGCGTGCGCAAAATGCGCGGGTTCATGAAATAAATGGATCTCCTTTTAAGAAAGTTGTCATGAGTCCAGTGTATCGCTTATGCAAACTAAATCAAGTGCCGGGGATTGGGGTTTTGCATAGGGTCGGGGGGAAAGGCGTGCGGTGCCGTTACATGCGGAAGTTCTTGCCCAGGTAGACCTTGCGCACCGCCTCGTTGTCGATGATTTCGCTGGGGTGGCCGTTGGTCAGCACCGTGCCTTCGCTGATGATGTAGGCCCGGTCGCAAATACCCAGCGTTTCACGGACATTGTGGTCGGTGATCAGCACGCCGATGTTGCGGTTTTTTAGGAAATGGACAATACGCTGGATTTCGATGACGGCAATGGGGTCGACGCCCGCAAAGGGTTCGTCCAGAAGGATGAAGCGCGGATGCGTGGCCAAGGCGCGGGCGATTTCCACGCGCCGGCGTTCGCCGCCCGACAGCGAGATGGCCGAATTGCGGCGCAAGTGGCCGATTTGCAGTTCATCCAGCAGGGTTTCCAGGTTTTCGCCGATTTTGTGCGACGACAGCGATTTGCCGTTGTCGTCCAGTTGCAGTTCGAGCACGGCGCGGATGTTTTCTTCGACCGTCAGGCGGCGGAATACCGACGCGTCTTGCGGTAAATACGAAAGCCCCAGCCGCGCGCGCTTGTGCATGGGCATGCTGGTGATGGGCGTGTTGTCGATTTCGATGCGGCCCGAGTCGGTGGGCACGATGCCCACGATCATGTAGAAGCTGGTGGTTTTGCCGGCCCCGTTGGGGCCCAGCAGGCCGACGACTTCGCCGCTGTCCACCGACAGCGAGACGTCTTGCACGACGGTGCGTTTGCCGTAGGTTTTGCGCAGGCCGGTGGCGCGCAGGCTGCCGTGCGTGGCGCTTGGCGCACGTTGCTGGCTGGTGCGTGACGTGGCGGAAGGAAACATGGATGGCGTCTTCTGGAAAATAAGAGAGGGCGTTGTTCGTTGCGTGGTGTTTGTTACCTAGCGTTTGGCCGATTTTTTCCGGCAGTCGGCCGCCGCCGCCTCGGCCTTGGCGCTTGGCGTGGCGATCGAGCGCACCCGTCCGCCTTGCGCCGAGGTCGCCCCTGGCTTGCTGAACGCCTCGTAGATATTGGTTTCCTGGTTGTACTTGACGCGGTCTCCGCTGATTTTGTCGAAGGGTTTGCCGCATACGAATTTGGTCACGACCGCATCGCCGATCATTTCGATCTCTTTGGTCTTGCCGTTGTATTCGGCGCGCAGTCCCTTGGCCTCGACCACTTCGAATTTTTCGGGCGTTTCCTGACGCACGAACACCAGCTTGCCCTGGTTGACGGTGGCGGTGCCGAACTGGAAGCCCTGGGCGTCTTCGTGCATGACCAGTTTGTCGGCGCGCAGCGTCATGGCGCCGCGCGTCATGACGACGTTGCCGGAGAAGGTGCTTTCTTTTTTGGCGTCGTTGTAGTTCAGGCTGTCGGACAGGATGAGCGTGTCGGGTTCGTCGGCGGGCTTTTTGGCGCCTGGGGCGGTTGAGCCGGATTTGGCGGAGGCCGCGGGCTTGGCGTTGGCCGCGCTGGTGGCCGAATCGGCGGCGGGCGCCGCGTGGGCGGCCGAGCATGCCAGCGCCAAGGCGGCGGCCAGCCAGGAAAGCGGAAGGAAGGCGCTGCGTAGAGTCATGGTTTGGGTTCTGTTTTTTTGGTTGTCGATCGGGATTTCTGGCTATCCTGGCCCGATATTTTCACGTCGCTGGCTGAAAACACCTTCAGCGTCCGGGTTTTGTTATCGTACCTCATGCCTTTGCCCGTCATGGTGGAGTTGCCGTTGACGACCAGGGCCGGCAGGTCGGTGAAGGCGGCGTCCTCGTCGGGCAACAGGGTAATCTGTTCGCTGGTGACGTCCAGCGCCGCGCGCCCTTCGTCGGCCTGGCGATGCAGGCGGGCATGGCCGGTCATGACGATGCGGGAACCGTTCTTGTCCATGACGGCGGTTTGCGACGTGCCGACGGTGATGGGGGAGCCGGTGCGTTGGCCGACGGCCCTGGGGTTGGTGACCTTATAGGAATCGTCGTCGGGGAAGTGCTCCATATGGGTGCCTTCCAGGCGATTGACGGCCATGCCGGCCGGGTCGGTGCGCACCATGACGAACTTATCGGCCCACGAGTCCTTTTCATGGGTGACGCGGCGCGGCGGTTCGATGTGCACGGCGCGCTGGGTATAGCCGGCGGCCCACCAGGTGCTGGCCACCAGCACGAACAGCAGGAATACGGCGACGATCGATGGAACGCGTTCTTTCATGCTCTTATTGTGCAACGCCGCCCAGAACCAGGGCATTGGGGCCGAAGAACGCGCGCAGCCGGCCCTGGGCCGCCAGGACGAGGTCGCAGCACTCGCGCGCGGCGCCGTAGCCGCCGCGTTCGGACGCCACCCAGTGCGCCGCCTGGCTGACGTAGGCGGGGGCGTTGGGCACGCTGGCGGCGAACCCGACCCGTTGCAGGGCGGGCAGGTCGATGATGTCGTCGCCCATGAAGCCCAGCTGGCTCAAGGCGCAGCCCTGTTCCTGCGCAAGCGTTGCCAGGGCCTGGGCCTTGTCGCGCACGCCCTGCTTGACCAATGAGATACCCAGTTCGGCCGCGCGGCGCGCGACGATGGGGCCTTCGCGCCCGGTAATGAGCGCCACGGCTATGCCGCTTTCGCCCATCAGGCGCAAGCCGTGTCCGTCCAGGGCGTTGAAGCGTTTCACGGTTTCACCGTTTTCGCTGTACCAGAGGCTGCCGTCGGTCAGCACGCCGTCGACGTCGAAGGCCATGACGCGAACCTGGCGGGCGCGCTCGACGACGGCCGGAGCCACCTTGGCCAGGATCAATGCTTCGGCGGGATGGGGGATGGTTGTGGTTTGCATGGGTGATAGGTTGTTGACAGGCCCTAGATTACCTTGGCGGCCAGCAGGTCGTGCATGTGCAGGGCGCCCACGAGCGCGCCGGCCGGGTCGACCACCAGGAGCTGAGTAAGGCGGCTGGCGTCCATGAGCGTGGCGGCTTCGACCGCCATGGCGTTGGGCGCAACGCTTTTGGGGTTGCGGGACATGCCCTCGGAAACGGTAAGCGGGCGGATGTCGCCGTGGCGTACGATGAGGCGGCGCAGGTCGCCGTCGGTGAAGATGCCGATGGGGCGGCGGTTGTCGTCGACGACGATGGTCATGCCCATGCCTTTGCGCGACATTTCGTCCAGGACTTCGGGCAGGGCGGCATTGGGATGGACGATGGGCAGGGCGTCGCCTACGCGCATGACGTCGCTGACGTGGGTAAGCAGGCGCCGTCCCAGCGCCCCGCCGGGATGCGAAAGGGCGAAGTCCTCGGCGCTGAAGTTGCGCGCTTCCAGACAGGCCACGGCCAGGGCGTCGCCCAGTACCAGCGTGGCGGTGGTGCTGGCCGTGGGCGCCAGATTGAGGGGGCAGGCCTCTTGCCGCACATGGACGTTCAGGTGCAGGTCGGCATTGGCGGCCAGCTCGGATTGTTCGTTGCCCGTGATGGCGATGAGCGGTATGCCGATACGCTTGGCGGCGGTAAGCACGGTAAGCAGCTCCGGGGCCGCGCCGGAATAGGAAATGGCCATTACCACGTCGTGATGGGTAAGCATGCCCAGGTCGCCGTGTATGGCTTCGACGCCGTGCATGAAGAACGAGGGTGTTCCGGTGGAGGCCAGCGTGGCGGCGATTTTTTTTGCCACATGCCCCGACTTGCCGATACCGGTGACGATGACGCGGCCTTCGCAGCCCAGGATGATGGCTACGGCGCGGTTGAAACTGTCGTCCAGACGGCTGTCCAGTGCTTGCAATGCACTGATTTCTATGGAAAAGGTTCGGTGGGCCGATTCCATGGACTGAGCCGCTGAAGGTAACGTGGCGATTTTCATTTCCCGATTTTAAACGCACATGACGTTTCTGTTGCTGTTTTGAACAAAGGCGCAGCCAGGAGGCCGTGGCTCGGGGCTTCGTGACGTCTGACTGCTGAATGCCGGCAGTCCCCGGGAGCGCGGGCGGCGGACGTATCAACCGGACAGAGGGCTTTGCAGTCCGGACTGTTTCTGCCGTCCACGCTCCTGGGGATTAGGGTTATAGTTGAGCCTGTTTTGCTCCCCCCTTTTTGCCGCAGGGCCGTTCCCAAGGCGAAAACACCCCCTCGGGGGGCTGCAAGCCGCGTTGCGGCACCGCCTGGGGGTATTTTCCGTTAGTGGCGATTTCCATGCATATTGATACTGCCGAGTACGTTCGCAATGCGATCCGTAGTGTGCCCGACTGGCCGAAACCAGGCGTCGTGTTCCGGGACATCACGCCTGTTCTGCAAGACCCTCGTACCTTCCGCGTTCTTATCGACCTGTTCGTTTATCGCTACATGCGGCAGCGGCTCGACCTGGTCGCGGGCATCGATGCCCGCGGCTTCATTCTGGGGGCGGTGCTGGCCTACGAGCTCAACCTGGGGTTCGTGCCGGTTCGTAAAAAGGGCAAGCTGCCTTTTCGCACGCTGGCCGAAGAATATTCCCTGGAATACGGCAACGCCACCGTCGAAATGCACACCGACGCGGTCAAGCCCGGCCAGCGCGTTTTGCTGATCGACGACCTTATCGCCACGGGCGGCACCATGATTGCCGCCGCCAAGCTGTTGCAGCGCCTGGGCGCCAATGTGGTCGAGGCCGCGTCCATCATCGACCTGCCCGAGCTGGGCGGCTCGAAAAACCTCAAGGAAACCGGCATGCCGGTCTTTTCGGTGTGCAGCTTTTCCGAAAGCGACGCTTGACTACAGGAACAGCCGGTAAGCGGGGTTTTCGGTCTCGTTCCAGCAGGGGTAGCCCAGAGATTCCAGGAATTCCTTGAAGGCTTTCTTGTCGCTGGGCGGCACCTGGATGCCCACCAGCACTCGACCGTAATCGTCGCCCTGGTTGCGGTAGTGGAACAGGCTGATGTTCCATTCGGGGCTCATCGAGCTCAGGAACTTGGTCAGGGCGCCGGGCCTTTCCGGAAACTCGAAACGGTACAGCACTTCGTTCTCGGTCAGATTCGAGCGCCCTCCCACCATGTATCGCAGATGGGTCTTGGCCATTTCGTTGGAGCTGAGATCCAGCGTCGAAAAGCCTTTTTTGACGAATGTGTTGGCGATGCGGTCGTGGTCGGCGGCGGACGAGATTTGCAGGCCTACGAACACATGGGCGCTGTCCGAGTCCGAGATGCGATAGTTGAATTCGGTGACGCTGCGCTTGCCGATGGTTTCGCACAGGCGCAGGAAGCTGCCGCGTTTTTCGGGAATGGTCAGGGCGAACAGGGCTTCGCGCGCCTGGCCCACGTCGGCCCGGTCGGCCACGAAGCGCAGCCGGTCGAAATTCATGTTGGCGCCGCTGGTGATCGCCACCAGGGTCGCGCCCTTGAGCTTGTGCTCGGCCGCGTAGTGTTTGGCCCCGGCCAGCGCCAGCGCGCCGGCGGGCTCCAGGACGCTGCGCGTATCCTGGAAGACGTCCTTGATGGCGGCGCAGATTTCATCGGTGGTGACGGCGACGAAGTCGTCCACGTATTGTTTGGTGAGCTTGAAGGTTTCGGGACCCACCAGCTTCACCGCCGTGCCGTCCGAAAACAGGCCGACATCGCTGAGCTCCAGGCGCCGTCCCGCCTTGACGCTGCGGATCATGGCGTCCGAGTCGACGGTCTGCACGCCGATGATCTTGATTTCCGGGCGCAGTTGCTTGATATAGGCGGCCACGCCGGCAATGAGGCCGCCGCCGCCGATGGGGACGAACACCGCATCGATGGGCTGGGCGTGCTGGCGCAGGATTTCCATGCCGACGGTGCCTTGGCCGGCAATCACGTCGGGGTCGTCGAAGGGATGGACGAAGGTAAGCTTTTCCTTCTTTTCCAGTTGCAGCGCGTGGGCGTAGGCATCCGAGAAGCTGTCGCCGGCCAGCACCGCCTCGCCGCCCAGGGCGCGCACGGCCTCTACCTTGACGTTGGGGGTGGTGGTGGGCATGACGATGACGGCGCGGCAGCCGAGCTTCTTGGCGGACAGCGCCACGCCCTGGGCGTGATTGCCGGCGGAGGCGCAAATGACGCCTCGCTTGAGCTCGGCGGCGCTCAGGTTGGCCATTTTGTTGTAGGCGCCGCGCAGCTTGAAGCTGAAGACGACCTGGGTGTCTTCGCGTTTCAAGTAGATTTTGTTCTGAATTCGCGCGGAGATTTGCGGGGCAAACTCCAGAGGGGACTCGATGGCGACGTCGTAGACTTTGGACGTCAGTATGCGTTTCAGATAGTCGGTGGACATGGTAGGGATGAAGACGAGGGAGGAAACCCGCAAAGTGAACAGATTACCACAGGGGGTTTTCCGCTCTTTGCGCCGTGGTCTTCCCGATTCTTCTGTAGACTAGCGCTCTATGGAAGCATGGGCTCACGCATCGATTCATTGGCTGCTGGCCGCCTTGGCATTGCCCAAGGTCGGCCTGAGCGCCATTTTCCTGGTGAGCCTGGTGTCGGCCACGCTGCTGCCGCTGGGATCCGAGCCGGTGGTCTTCGCCTATGCCAAGGCCGTGCCGGACATGTTCTGGCCTGCGGTTATCGCGGCGACGGCGGGCAATACGCTGGGCGGGATCATTACCTACTACATGGGGCTTGGGGCCGAAAAGGCCTTCGAGCGCTGGAAGGAAAAGCACGGGCATGCGGCGGCAAGCCACGAACAAGCGGCCGCCCGGCATGCGAAGCCGGCGAGCCTGGCGCAGATAGGCGGGCGCTGGCATCCGCATATCAAACAGTGGGTGCACAAGTTGGGGCCGTCCGTCATGTTCTTCACGTGGCTGCCGGTGGTGGGCGACCCATTGTGCGCCGTGGGCGGCTGGCTGAAGCTGCCGTTCTGGCCGTCGGTCTTTTACATGGCCCTGGGCAAGTTCGTACGCTACGCGGCGATGACGGCGGGACTGCTGTGGGTGTTTCCCGGTTTGCTGTAAAGGCCGCTGCCCGCGCTCACGGGCGGTTTTGAGCAAGCCGCCGCAATGCCCGCTTTCCGCCCGGCCCGGCCCGAGCCTCCCTGGTTCTATGCAGTAAACTTGCAGCTAAAACTGCAATTCCCCTCCCCCGAGAAGCCATGAACGCCCCTCTAGCCAGTCAGTTGCTTGCCGCCAAGGTTCCCCTTGAGCAAACGCCGCGCTTGCGCGAAATCCCCTACAACTACACATCTTTTGCCGATCGCGAGATTGTGTTCCGTTTGTTGGGCGACGAGGCATGGCAATGGCTAAGCGACTTGCGCGGCGAACGCCGCACGGGGCGCTCGGCGCGCATGTTGTTCGAGGTCCTGGGCGATATCTGGGTCGTGCGGCGCAATCCGTATTTGCAGGACGACCTGCTCGACAACCCCAAGCGGCTGCGTTTGCTGATCGAAGCGCTCAATCACCGCCTGGCCGAAATCGACAGCCGGCGCGACGGCAGCGACGCCAGCCGCGACGACAAGGTGGTGCATTTGCTGCAAGCGGCGCGCGGCGCCGTGGCGGCTTTTGAGAACGAATTCAGCCAGACCCGCGACTTGCGCAAGCGCGTGCAGCGCCGCCTGGCGCGCGTCACCGCCCGCGACAACATCAAGTTCGACGGCCTGTCCAGGGTGTCGCACGTCACCGATGCGACCGATTGGCGCGTGGAGTATCCCTTCGTGGTGCTGACGCCCGACAGCGAAGCCGAAATGGCTGGACTGGTGCGCGCCTGCATCGAGCTGGGCCTGACCATCATTCCGCGCGGGGGCGGCACCGGCTATACGGGCGGCGCCATTCCGCTGACCTGGCGCTCCGTGGTCATCAATACCGAAAAGCTCGATGCGCTGGGCGAGGTCGAGCAAACCTCGCTGCCCGGCCTGGCCGAACCGGTGGCCACCGTGCTGACGGGCGCGGGCGTCGTCACCAAGCGCGTCACCGAGGCGGCCGAGGCCGCGGGCTTCGTGTTCGCGGTGGATCCGACTTCGGCCGACGCCTCCTGTGTGGGCGGCAACGTAGCCATGAACGCCGGCGGCAAGAAGGCCGTGCTGTGGGGCACGGCGCTGGACAACCTGGCCTGGTGGCGCATGGTCGACCCGCAGGGCGACTGGCTGGAAGTCACCCGGCTCGAGCACAATATGGGCAAGATCCACGACGTGGATTTGGCCCGCTTCGAACTCAAGTGGTTCGACGGCAAGGCCGCGCCCGGCGCCAAGCTGCTGCGTTCCGAAACACTGGTCATCGAAGGCTCCAGATTCCGCAAGGCGGGGCTGGGCAAGGATGTGACCGACAAATTCCTGGCCGGGCTGCCGGGAGTGCAAAAAGAAGGCTGCGACGGGCTCATCACCTCGGCGCGCTGGGTGCTGCACCGCATGCCCAGCCATACCCGCACGGTCTGTCTGGAGTTCTTCGGCCAGGCGCGCGACGCCATTCCGTCCATCGTCGAAGTCAAGAACTTCCTCGACGGTCCCGGCCGCGCCAGCGGCGCCATCCTGGCCGGCCTGGAACACCTGGACGAGCGTTATCTGCGCGCCGTGGGCTATGCGGCCAAGAGCAAGCGCGGCGCTTTCCCCAAAATGGTGCTGTTCGGCGACATCGTGGGCGACGATGCCGATGCGGTGGCGGCCGCCGCCAGCGAGGTCGTGCGCCTGGCCAACACGCGCCACGGCGAAGGCTTTGTGGCCGTAAGCGCCGAGGCCCGCAAGAAGTTCTGGCTGGACCGCGCGCGCACGGCGGCCATCGCCAGGCATACCAATGCCTTCAAGATCAACGAGGACGTCGTCATTCCCCTGAATCGCATGGGCGAATACACCGACGCCATCGAGCGCATCAATATCGAGCTTTCCACCCGCAACAAATTGCGCCTGCTCGACCAGCTTGAAGTGTTCCTGGGCAGCGGCGAACTGCCGGTGGGCAAGACCGAAGACCACGACGACGTCGTGCACACGCGGGCCGAAATTTTCGAAGAGCGCCGCAACGACGCGGTGGTTACCTTGCAGGCGGTGCGTGAACGCTGGACATGGCTGTTGGACAACCTGGACATGCCGCTGGCGCAGGGATTGCCCATCATGCTCGATCTGGGCATGCAAGACTTGCAGCAGGCGCTGGAGCAGCGCCTGCGCGACCAGCCCGATGCCCGCGTGTTCGACGTGGTGCAGGATCATACCGTGCGTGTTTCCTGGAAGACCGAAGTGCGCGCCCTGATGGAGCGGTATTTCGGCGGGGCCGACTGTGCGGCGGTGCTGGCCGAAATCCAGGCCATTCACGACCGCGTGCTCAAGGGACGGGTGTTCGTGGCCCTGCACATGCATGCGGGCGACGGCAACGTGCACACCAATATTCCGGTCAATTCCGACAACTACGAGATGCTGCGCGAGGCCAACCAGGCCGTGGCGCGCATCATGCAGATCGCGCGCGACCTCGATGGCGTCATCTCGGGCGAGCATGGCATCGGCCTGACCAAGTACGAATTCCTGACCCAGGACGAGCTGCAGCCCTTCCAGGACTACAAGCGCCGCGTCGATCCGGAAGGGCGGTTCAACGCCGGCAAGCTCATGCCGGGCGCCGACCTGCGCCATGCCTGGACGCCCAGCTTCAATCTCATGGGCTATGAATCGCTCATCATGCAGCAAAGCGAGATCGGCGCCATTTCCACGGCCATCAAGGACTGTCTGCGCTGCGGCAAGTGCAAGCCCGTGTGCGCCACCCACGTGCCGCGCGCCAATCTGCTGTATTCGCCGCGCAACAAGATTCTGGCCACTTCGCTGCTCATCGAGGCCTTCCTGTACGAAGAGCAGACGCGCCGGGGCGTAAGCCTCAAGCACTGGGAAGAGTTCGAGGATGTGGCCGACCATTGCACCATCTGCCACAAGTGCTACAACCCCTGTCCGGTGGACATCGACTTCGGCGACGTCTCCATGGAAATGCGCGCCTTGCTGCGCCGCATGGGCAAGAAGTCGTTCAATCCCGGCACCACGGCGGCCATGTTCTTCCTGAACGCCAAGGATCCGCGGGTCATCAAGGCCACGCGCAAGGCCATGATCGATTTCGGCTACAAGGCCCAGCGCGCCGCCCACGATCTGCTCAAGGCGCCGGCCCGCAAGCAGATGGCCGCGCCGCCCGCAACCATCGGCAAGGCGCCCGTGCGCGAGCAGGTCATCCACTTCATCAACAAGCGCATGCCGGGCGGCCTGCCCAAGCAGACGGCGCGCAAATTGCTGGACATTGAAAACCCGGATTACGTGCCCATCATCCGCAACCCGGGCGCAACCTCGCCCGATAGCGAGGCGGTGTTCTACTTTCCGGGCTGTGGTTCCGAGCGGCTGTTTTCCCAGGTGGGCCTGGCTACGCAGGCCATGCTGTGGCATGTGGGCGTGCAAACGGTCCTGCCGCCGGGCTACCTGTGCTGCGGCTACCCGCAGCGCGGCAACGGCATGAACGACAAGGCCGAGAAAATCATCACCGACAACCGCGTGCTGTTCCATCGCATGGCCACCACGCTCAATTACCTGGACATCAAGACGGTGGTGGTCAGTTGCGGAACCTGCTACGACCAGTTGGCCGGCTACGAGTTCGACAAGATTTTCCCGGGCTGCCGCCTTATCGACATCCACGAGTACCTGCTTGAAAAAGGCCTGCATCTGGAGGGCATTACCGGCACGCGCTATATGTACCACGACCCCTGCCACACGCCGATGAAGCTGCAGGATCCCATGAAGACGGTCAAGGCGCTGGTGGGCGACGCCACGATCAAGGCGGATCGCTGCTGCGGCGAGTCGGGCACGCTGGCGGTGTCGCGCCCCGATATTTCCACCCAGGTGCGCTTTCGCAAGCAGGAAGAGCTGGCCAAGAACACGGCGCAGATCCGCGCCGACGGTTTCGACGGCGAGGTCAAGATACTCACCTCATGCCCATCATGCCTGCAGGGCCTGTCGCGCTACGAGGAAGACACCGGCATGGACGCGGACTACATCGTCATCGAAATGGCCAAGCACATCCTGGGCGATACCTGGATGGAAGACTATGTGCGCGATGCGAATGCCGGCGGAATCGAGCGTGTGCTGGTCTAGCGGTTGCCTTGCCTGAATAAGGCAAGGCGCGGTGCCGGAAGCCGTCGCTGCGGATTACACGCTTGACGAGTCGTCTTCGGGCTGAATGACGACCCGGGGGGCGGGGAACTCCACCGAGAAGATGCTGCCGGCGCCGAAGCGGCTGCGGATGTGCAGCTCGGCGTTGTGGCGCATGGCGACGTGCTTGGTAATGGCCAGGCCCAGGCCCGTGCCGCCGGTGGCGCGCGAACGGCCGCGGTCGACGCGGTAGAAGCGTTCGGTAAGCCTGGGGATGTCCTGCGAGGCAATGCCGATGCCGGTGTCCTGCACCGAGTAGCAGGCGCTTCCGGTCTCGGTGATGTACCAGCTTACGGTAATGGTGCCGTCCTTGGGGGTGTAGCGCACGGCGTTGGTCAGCAGATTGCTGACGGCCGAGGCCAGCTCCGATTCGATGCCCAGCACGCACAGGCTTTTGTCGATGTTCTCGACGAACACATGCCGGCCGCCCGACAGCGTCTTGGCTTGCAGCAGGGCGTTGTCGATGATCTTCGCCAGGCGCACCGGCTCGCCGATGGTGGAGGGCGAGGATTCCAGCGTGGAGAGCGTAAGCAGGTCGGCCACGATGGCCTCCATGCGCGTGGCCTGTTCCATCATCAGCGAGTGATAGTGCTCGCGCTGTTCGGCGCTGAGCGAACCGCTGGGCATGTCGTGCAGGGTTTCCAGAAACCCCGACAGCACGGTAAGCGGCGTGCGCAATTCATGCGAGACATTGGCCACGAAGTCCTTGCGGGTGGTCTCCAGTTTTTCCACCTGGGTAACGTCGCGCGTCACGATCAGGAATTGCTTGATGCCGTAAGGGGTCAACTGCACCAGCAGGGATTTTTCCTGGCCGTCCTTGGCCAGGTGCAGCAATATGGGATCGGGCCACGAGGATTGACGGCCGTATTTCGCGAATTCGGGCGCTCGCAGAATATTGAAGATGCTGAAGCCTTTGTCGGAGGCCAGCTTCAGGCCGGTGTGCTCGCTGGCGGTCTTGTTGCACCAGGTGATCTGCATTTCTTCATCGAGCGTGATGGCGCCGTCGGGCAGCGCCTCGGCGGCCAGCATGATGCTGTCCACCTGACGGTGCAGCTCTTCGATTTCGTTGTGGTTCTTGCGCAACTGCCGGTAGATGACGGCCAGCACGTCGTCCCAGGGGCCGGCCGAGATGGGCGGCGAGGCTTCGATGTTCTTGACCCAGCGGTTGATTTTGGACAACTGCGCGCCGCTGACCAGAATCATCGCCGCCAGGCCGAAGGTCAGAACCGCCCAGCCTGTGACGGGGTCTATCCATGTCCCGGCCAGCCAGGCCATCAGGACCCACAAACCCATTGAAATTAATGTCTTGATCATGCTGGTTGCTGCGTCGCTTCGGTAAGGCTTTTGGCGGGTGGCCCGGCAAGGCAATGTGAGTTGAAAAAACAACTATACATTACATTGTGTTGCGTTCCGCAGGCCGGGTTTGGTCCGCCGTGGTGGTTGGCTGGGTGGTAAAACGGTAACCGGCGCCGCGCACGGTTTCGATGTGGTTTTCGTGCCTGCCGGGCTCCAGGGCTTTGCGCAGGCGGCGGATATGCACGTCCACGGTGCGCTCTTCCACGAACACGTGATCGCCCCATACTTGATCCAGCAGTTGCGCTCGCGAGAACACGCGTTCGGTGTGCGTCATGAAAAAATGCAGCAGACGGAACTCGGTGGGGCCGATGGTAAGGTTGATGCCGTTGCCCGTGACGCGATGCGTCGTTGGATCGAGCTGCAGGCTGCCGATGGCGATGATGTCGTCGGTCAGCTGGGGCGCGCGGCGGCGCAGCACCGCCTTGATGCGGGCAATGAGTTCCTTGGGCGAGAACGGTTTGGTGATGTAGTCGTCGGCGCCGGCTTCCAGGCCTTCTATTTTGTCGTGTTCCGAACCTTTGGCCGTAAGCATGATGACCGGAACCTGGTGGGTGCGTTCGTCGCCGCGCAGTTGTTTGGCCAGCGTAATGCCCGAGGCGCCCGGCAGCATCCAGTCCAGCAGGATGAGGTCGGGCAGTTCGGCGCGGATCAAGGTTTGGGCCTGTTCCGCGTCGAAGGCCCGCAATACCTTGTGCCCCGCGAAGCTCAGGTTGACCGAAATCAGTTCCTGGATTGCCGGTTCATCTTCGATGACAAGTATGGTTGTGCTCATAAGGCTGGATCTTTAACTGTGGTGTATTAGGGTTTGACGTGCTCAGTTTATGGACGAATTGTTTCAGGTTTGTGAATTTCACGAGCCTTGGGCGGGACTTTGCGCAGGCGGATTTAAAATAAGCCTGCCAGTGCCAGTGCCAGTGCCAGTGCCAGTGCCAGTGCCAGTGCCAGTGCCAAGCCGTCTGCCGCAGCCGCCGAATCCTTCTTTGCCCCGATGGGGTACGATAACGCATCATGCAAAATTCCACTTCCTCCGACCAGTCCGCCGAGTCGACCACCCATTTTGGCTATAAAACCGTCAGCGAGGCCGAAAAGGCCGGCAAGGTGGCCGAGGTATTTCATTCGGTGGCATCGCGCTACGACATCATGAACGACCTGATGTCGGGCGGCCTGCACCGGGTCTGGAAGATGTTCACCATCGGCCGCGCCGGCGTTCGCCCGGGCATGAAGGTGCTGGACATCGCCGGCGGCACGGGCGACCTGGCCAAGGCATTCGCCAAAAAAGCCGGGCCGTCGGGCCAGGTCTGGCTGACCGACATCAACGACTCCATGCTGCGCGTGGGGCGTGATCGCCTCATGGATCATGGGGTGCTGGTTCCCGCCGCCGTGTGCGACGCCGAAAAACTGCCGTTCCCCGATGGCTATTTCGACCGTGTCAGCGTGGCTTTCGGCCTGCGCAACATGACGCACAAAGACCGGGCGCTGGCCGAGATGCGCCGCGTGCTGAAGCCGGGCGGCAAGCTGCTGGTGCTGGAGTTCTCGCGCGTGGCCAAGCCCCTGGCCCCCGCGTACGACTGGTATTCCTTCAATATCCTGCCCTGGATAGGCAAAAAAGTGGCGGGCGACGAAGACAGCTACCGCTATCTGGCGGAATCCATCCGCATGCATCCCGACCAGGAAACCCTG
>CALMPB010000313.1 GCA_937871985.1 uncultured Burkholderiaceae bacterium | reverse complement strand
CGGCCGGAGCAGGAGCCGGTGCAGCGGCGGCCGCCGGGGCGGCGCTGGCCTTGGCCTCGGTGTCGATGCGGGCCAGGACTTCGCCGGCAGCCACGGTGCTGCCGTCGGCCTTGACGATTTCGGTAAGAACGCCCGAAGCCGGCGCCGGCACTTCCAGAACCACTTTGTCGGTCTCGACTTCAATCAGGATTTCGTCGGCGGTCACCGCCTCGCCCGGCTGCTTTTTCCAGGTGAGCAAGGTGGCCTCGGAAATCGACTCGGAAAGCTGGGGAACGAGAACCTCTGTAATAGCCATAATATGTATTCCGTAATGAAAGATATTTGTTATTTAGTCAGCATGAAGCCCTTGAACTTGGCCGCCATTGCCTGCTCGAGCAGCGCTTTCTGCTGCTCTTGGTGCTTGGCAAGGTAGCCCACCGCCGGCGATGCCGACGCGGAACGTCCTGCGTATCCCAGCTTCTGGCCTTCGGACATGTTCTCGTACAAGTGGTGCTGGACATAGAACCAGGGCCCCTGATTCTGAGGTTCGTCCTGAGCCCAGACAACTTCCTTGGCGTTGGTGTATTTTTGCAGCTCGGCCTGGAATGCCTTGTGGGCAAACGGGTAAAGCTGCTCGATGCGCACGATGGCGACGTCGCTGCGCCCAGCTTCGGTGCGGGCATGAACCAGATCGTAGTACACCTTGCCCGAGCAAACCACCACACGCTTGACGGCTGCCGGATCGATGGCCGCATCCTGCTCGCCGATGACGGGCAGGAACTGGCCGCCGGTGGCCAGGTCTTCCAATGGCGAGGTGGCGTCCTTGTTGCGCAGCAGGGACTTGGGCGTAAAGAGGATGAGCGGCTTGCGGAATGCGCGGATCATCTGACGGCGCAGCACGTGGAAGATCTGCGCGCCGTTGCTGGGCTGAACCACCTGCATATTGTTGTCGGCGCACAATTGCAGGAAGCGCTCGATGCGGGCGGAAGAGTGCTCGGGGCCCTGGCCTTCGTAGCCATGCGGCAGCATGAGCACCAGACCGCACTGGCGGCCCCACTTGGCTTCGCCGGAACTGATGAACTGGTCGATGACGACCTGGGCGCCGTTGACGAAGTCGCCGAACTGCGCTTCCCAGATGGTAAGCGTGTTGGGCTCGGCGGTTGCGTAGCCGTATTCAAAGCCCAGCACGGCTTCTTCGGAAAGCACCGAATCGATCACCGTGAACGAGGCCTGGTTTTCGGACACGTTTTGCAGGGGAATGTACGTGCCATCGTCCCAGCGTTCGCGCTTTTGATCGTGCAGGACCGCATGGCGATGCGAGAACGTGCCGCGGCCGGAGTCCTGGCCGGTGATGCGGATGTTGTAGCCCGACGAAAGCAGCGTGGCGAAGGCCAGGTGCTCGCCCATGCCCCAGTCCAGCTTTTGCTCGCCGCGCGCCATTTTGAGACGGTCGTTGAGCAGCTTGTTGACCAGCGGGTGAACCGTGAAATTCTCGGGCACGATGGTGAGCTTTTCGCCGATGCGGGTCAGCTCGGTGAGGGGCACGCCGGTGTCGGCCTGGTCGGTCCATTTGGCGTTGAGGAACGGTGTCCAGTCGGTGGAGTACTTGTTCTTGTAATCGGTAAGAACCGGCTCGACCGTGCGCTGGCCGTCTTCCATGAGCTGGCGGTAGTCCTTGACCATTTGGTCGGGTTCGCCTTCGGACAGGACGCCCTGCGCAACCAGCTTGTCACCGTACAGCTTGCGCGTGCCCGGATGCTGGCCGATGCTTTTGTACATGAGCGGCTGGGTCAGCGAAGGCGTGTCTTGCTCGTTGTGGCCCAGCTTGCGGAAACACACGATGTCGACGACGACGTCGTGTTCGAATTCGAGGCGGTAGTCGAGCGCGAGCTGCGTGACGTACACCACGGCTTCAGGGTCGTCGCCGTTGACGTGGAAAACCGGCGCCTCGATCATTTTGACCACGTCGGTGCAATACAGCGTGGAGCGCGTATCGCGCGGGTCGGACGTGGTGAAGCCGATTTGGTTGTTGATGACGATGTGCAGCGTGCCGCCCGTGCCGTAGCCGCGGGTTTGCGCCATATTTAGCGTTTCCATGACGACGCCCTGTCCGGCGAAAGCGGCATCGCCGTGCACCAGCACGGGCAGGACCTGGCTGCCGTCGTCGTCGCCGCGGCGATCCTGGCGGGCGCGCACGCTGCCTTCAACCACGGGGTTGACGATTTCAAGGTGCGACGGGTTGAATGCCAGCGACAGGTGGACGGGGCCGCTGCGCGTGGACAGGTCGCTGGAGAAGCCGTTGTGGTATTTGACGTCGCCGTCGGTCAGGCCCTGGGCATGCTTGCCTTCGAACTCGGCGAACAGGTCGCCGGGCATCTTGCCCATGATGTTGACCAGCATGTTCAGGCGGCCGCGGTGGGCCATGCCGACCACGATTTCCTGCACGCCGTTGTCGCCCGCGTGATTGACGACTTCGTCCATGGCGGCAATAAAGCTTTCGCCGCCTTCCAGCGAGAAGCGCTTTTGCCCCACGTATTTGGTGTGCAGGAAGCGCTCGAGGCCTTCGGCCTCGGTGAGCTGCTGAAGAATATGGCGCTTGCGTTCGGCCGGAAGGGCCGGCACGCCCGTGGTGGACTCAAGACGTTCCTGGATCCAGCGCTTGGCGGCCGGGTCGGAAATGTGCATGAACTCGGCGCCGACGTTGCGGCAATAGGTGTCGCGCAATGCCTTGAGCATGTCGCGCATGGTCATGGTGTCGGCTTTGGTGAAATAGGTGTTCGTAGCCGAATACACCTGATCCAGATCAGCCTCGGTAAGCCCGTAGAAGCCTGGGTCGAGCTCGGGGATGTCCGGGCGGCCGTGGCGCTTCAGCGGATCGAGGTCGGCAAAGCGCGGGCCCAGCGAGCGATAGGCGGCAATGATGGACTGTACGTAGACCTGCTTGCTGGCGACGGAGAGATCGGGCTCTTGCGCACGGACGACGAAGGCGTTGGCCTTGGCGCGCTGCGCGAACGACTCGACGATTGGAGCGTGGGCCTGGTCGCGGGTGACTTCACGGCCATCGGTTGCGGGTTGATGCTGGAGCTGATCGAAGTAATCGCGCCATTGATCCGAGATGGACGAAGGATTGTCCAGATAGGATTCGTAGAGTTCCTCTACGTACGGGGCGTTACTGCCGAAAAGATAGGAATTGGATAAAAGTTCTTTTTCCGATGACATATATGCGCTTCACCTATGCGAGCGTCTCGCTCGTTTTGATGCAGGGAACAACCTTCCGCGACACGGCCAGACCGGTTAGCGGATAGCAGGGCAGAAGGCAACGTACGACGCCTTGATTAGCCGTATTGCCGACCAGTATACCCAGATTCAAAGCGGAAAGTAACGCCGCCTCCCCGAAAAGCCCCAGAAAAAGGCCCAAACGAAGTCCAAACGTTGACTATAAGTGACAACCGCCCCACAACGCCGCAGGCCGGGCCTTGCGCCGGGGGCCGCCACCACCCCAGGCGCGAAAAGATTACACTTATGTCTCACTAATATGACTGGCCCCGGCCGGAACACTAAAAATCGCCTCAGGAGCTACCCCATGGACGCCAACGCGGATCTCTCGAAACTGGCACTCGATTACCATGCCAACCCCGTCCCGGGAAAAATCTCGGTCACGCCGACCAAAACCCTTGCCAACCAAGATGATTTATCGCTGGCGTACTCTCCCGGCGTGGCAGTAGCCAGCATGGCCATCCACGAAGGCGGCGACGACGCCGCTGCAAAATACACGTCGCGCTCCAATCTGGTGGGCGTCATCACCAACGGCACGGCGGTGCTGGGCCTGGGCAACATCGGCCCCCTGGCCGCCAAGCCCGTCATGGAGGGCAAGGGCTGTCTGTTCAAGAAATTCGCCGGCATCGACGTCTTCGACATCGAGCTTGCCGAAAACGATCCCGACAAGCTGGTGGACATCATTGCCGCGCTCGAACCCACGCTGGGCGGGGTCAACCTCGAAGACATCAAGGCGCCCGAATGTTTCTACATTGAAAAGAAACTGCGCGAGCGCATGAAGATTCCCGTCTTCCACGACGACCAGCACGGCACGGCCATCATTTCCTCGGCGGCGATACTCAACGGCCTCAAGGTTCTTGGCAAAGACATCGGCAAGGTCAAGCTGGTCTGCTCGGGCGCGGGCGCCGCCGCCATCGCCTGCCTGAACCTGCTGGTCAACCTGGGCCTGGAGCGCTCCAACATCTACGTGGTCGACTCGCGCGGCGTCATCTGGGAAGGCCGCGACGCCAATATGGAGCCCACCAAAGCGGCCTACGCGCAGAAAACCGAGGCGCGCACACTGGCCGACGTCTGCCGCGACGCCGACGTCTTCCTGGGCTGCTCGGCGCCGGGCGTCCTCACCGCCGACATGCTCAAGACCATGGCGCCCCAGCCGCTCGTTCTGGCGCTGGCCAACCCCGAGCCCGAAATCCGCCCCGAAGTCGCCAAGGCCGCCCGCCCCGACTGCATCATCGCCACGGGCCGCTCCGACTACCCCAACCAGGTCAATAACGTCCTGTGCTTCCCGTTCATTTTCCGCGGCGCCATGGACGTCGGCGCCACCGTCATCAACGAGGAAATGAAACTGGCGTGCGTCAAGGCCATCGCCGAACTCGCCCAGGCCGAACAGAACGACGAAGTGGCCAACGCCTACGCCGGCGAGGAACTGTCGTTCGGGCCCGACTACATCATCCCCAAGCCGTTCGATCCCCGCCTGATCATCAAGATCGCCCCCGCGGTCGCCGAGGCCGCCATGGCTTCGGGCGTCGCCAGGCGCCCCATCGAAAACATGGAGGCCTATCGCCAGCGCCTCATGAGCATCGTGTACCACACCGGCCAGCTCATGCGGCCGCTGTTCATGCAAGCCAAGAACGGGCCCAAGCGGGTCATCTACGCCGACGGCGAAGACGAACGCGTGCTGCGCGCGGCGCAAACCGTCATCGACGAAAACATCGCCCAGCCCATTCTTGTCGGCCGCCCCGCCGTCATCCAGATGCGCATCGAAAAATTCGGCCTGCGCCTGGCCATCGGCGACAACATCGAAGTGGTCAACCCCGAAGACGACAGCCGCTTCAACGACACCTGGAAAGCCTATTACAAGCTCCAGGGCCGCAACGGCGTCACCCCCGAAATCGCCAAGGCCATGGTACGCAAGCACAACTCGCTCATCGGCGTCATGCTGCTGCAGCGCGGCGACGCCGACGCCATGCTGTGCGGCGTCGCCAGCCGCTACGACAACCAGCTCAAATACGTCCAGGAAGTCATCGGCCTCAAGTCCGACGTCAAGACGTTCGCGGCCATGAACGTGCTGATGCTGCCCGACCAGACACTGTTCATCTGCGACACCCACGTCAACGAAAACCCCAGCGCCGAGGAAATCGCCGACATGGCCATCCAGGCCGCGGCCGAAGTCCAGCGTTTCGGCGTCGTGCCCAAAATCGCCCTGCTGTCGCACTCCAACTTCGGCAGCCGCCCGACCGAATCGTCGCGCAAAATGGCCGACGCACGCCGCCTCATCGGCGAACTCGCGCCCCACCTCGAAGTGGACGGCGAAATGCACGCCGACTCGGCCCTGTCCGAAAAAGTGCGCCTCAAGGCCTTCCCCGACTCCACGCTCAAGGGCCCGGCCAACCTGCTGATCATGCCCAACCTCGACACCGGCAACATTACCTACAACATGCTGAAAATGACCGGCAGCCATGGCGTGGCCATGGGCCCCGTCCTCCTGGGCGCGGCCCGTCCCGTGCACATCCTCACCACCAGCGCCACCGTGCGCCGCATCGTCAACATGACGGCCCTGGCCGTAGTGGACGCCCAGCAGGAAGCCGGGCAGGTGTAATACCCTCCCCCCGCCGGACTCAAGGCGCTGCCTCTTGGTTGTTCAAACCAAAGAGCAGCGCCTTTTTCATGCGTGATCGATTGATTACGTATCGAGTTCGCCTTGATAGGCCAATACATATCTGCGCCTACTTACCCAATGCGTAAATGCTCTTGAGCACTTCGGTTGTCGTTTGGGTTCTTGATCCGACGCGAGAGGTGGCCTGCTTCCGGCTCCATCGCTGCGGCCCCGGCTGCGCCGGGGCTACCCGGCCAGCCAAGCCAAATCGGGCGCTCGCAGAACTCACGCGAACGGGCAGCCCCCGGCTGCCCGTAAACGCCGCGCTCGAACAACTGCTCGCTTGCACCCCGATTTGACTCGCCCAGCCGGCTTGCTCAAAGTCCGCCGGAAGCAGGCCGTCTCCCGCGCCTCTCCGCAACATTGATTGCCGCACCGTAAACAGCGCCACGCCATTCACCCGCCTCAAGACTGGCGGGCCGGAGGCTGGAGGAGCGAATTTGAGCGCGCCGGCCGGAGCGCCCGGATCAAGGAGGCAAGCGAGCGCATGTTTGAGGACGGCGTTTACGGCCAGCCGGGGGCTGGCCGTTCGTCCGAGTTCGCGAGCGCCTTGATCCGGGTGTTCCGGACGGGAAGCCCAGGCAACGCCTGGGCCGCGCGAGCTGAGCGGATCCAGCCTCCGGCCCGCCAGCCCTCAAGAACCCAAATACACCCATCACTCAAGAACCAACAATCAACAAGCGATAACGAAAAACCAAAACCGTCAACCAAACAACGCAACCATCAATGCCACTGCAGCCTTGCCAGCCGTTGAAAACATTGAAACCAACATCACCGCCCACAAAAAAGCGCCTCAAAAATGAGGCGCTTTTCATTTGCAGAGCACCGACAAACCACCAGCGCCCTGCTCCGCAAGCAATTAACGCTTGGCGGGAACGTCGCGAACCGCCGAGCCCGTGTATAACTGGCGAGGACGGCCGATCTTGTAGTCGGGATCGGACAGCATCTCGTTCCATTGAGCGATCCAGCCCACCGTGCGGGCCAGCGCGAAAATGGCCGTGAACAGCGAAGTCGGGATGCCGATGGCGCGCTGAACGATGCCCGAGTAGAAGTCCACGTTCGGGTACAGCTTGCGATCCACGAAGTACTTGTCTTCCAGCGCAATGCGTTCCAGTTCCATCGCCAGCTTGAACAGCGGATCGTTTTCCAGACCAAGCGCGCTGAGCACTTCCTTGCAGGTTTCCTGCATCAGCTTGGCGCGAGGATCGTAGTTCTTGTACACACGATGGCCGAAGCCCATCAGGCGCACGCCCGAATTCTTGTCCTTGACCTTTTCCATGAACTCGCCAACCTTGGCCACGCCCCCATTGGCTTGCAGCTCTTCGAGCATTTGCAGGCAAGCCTCGTTGGCGCCGCCGTGAGCCGGGCCCCACAAGCACGCCACGCCGGCGGCGATCGCCGCGAACGGATTCGTGCCCGACGAACCGCAAAGACGCACGGTGGACGTGGAAGCGTTTTGCTCGTGATCCGCATGCAGGATGAAGATGCGATCCAGCGCGCGTTCCACCACGTCGTTGACCTTGTACTCTTCGCACGGAGTGGCGAACATCATGCGCACGAAATTACCCGTGTAGGACAGGTCGTTTTGCGGATAGATGAAGGGCTGGCCTTGCGAATACTTGTAGGCCATGGCCACCAGGGTGGGCATCTTGGCGATGAGGCGGATTGCGGAGATTTCGCGATGACGCGGATTGGTGATGTCCAGCGAATCGTGATAGAACGCCGACAGCGCGCCCACCAGGCCGGTCAGGACCGCCATGGGATGGGCATCGCGGCGGAAGCCGCGCAAGAAGAAATGCAGTTGTTCGTGCACCAGCGAATGATGGGTGACCAGCGAGTCGAACTCGGCCTTTTGCGCCGCATTGGGCAGGTCGCCGTTCAGGATCAGGTAGCTGACATCCATGAAGTCGCAGCTTTTGGCCAACTGGTCGATAGGATAGCCGCGATACAGCAGCTGGCCCTTGTCGCCATCGATGTAAGTGATGGCCGACTCGCAAGACGCCGTGGCAAGAAAGCCGGGGTCATAGGTGAACATGCCGCTTTGGCCGTACAGCTTGCGGATGTCGATGACATCGGGACCGACCGTGCCGGAATAGACGGGGAATTCGATGGGCGCACTGCCATCGGAGAACGATAGCGTGGCTTTTTTGTCTGACAGTTGCATCACTTTATTCCTCAAAAATTATAGCCCTTGCATTTGCGAGATCAGCCGGCGTATGTCGGGTGTGTCGTACACGCCCGAAAGCTCGACTCGACCAAGCAAAACGTCAAGTAACTCGTTATCGCCCATCTCAAAAAGCTGAGACAAGGCCGACACATCGATATCGGTCAGTTGATCCTCGAACCGATCAAGAAACTTCGTGATGATCAGGTCGTTTTCCAACAAACCACGGCGCGCGCGCCAACGCAGACGCGCACGCTCAAGCTCGGACAGTTTATTCATGCTTTGAACTGTCGTTAGATACTGCGGCGAACCAAGAGTTCCTTGATTTTGCCAATAGCCGCCGACGGGTTGAGCCCCTTCGGACAGACATCGGCGCAATTCATGATGGTATGGCAGCGGAACAGCCGATAGGGATCTTCAAGGTTGTCCAGACGCTCGCCCGTGGCTTCGTCGCGCGTATCGACGATGAAGCGATAGGCCTGCAGCAAGCCGGCGGGGCCGACGAACTTGTCGGGATTCCACCAGAAGGATGGGCACGCCGTGGAGCAGCACGCGCACAGAATGCACTCGTACAGCCCGTCGAGCTGCTCGCGCGCCTCGGGGGTTTGCAGCCGCTCTTTCTCGGGAGGCGGCTGGTCGTTGATGAGATAAGGCTTGATCGAATGGTACTGGTTGAAGAAATGGGTCATGTCGACGATGAGGTCGCGCACGACGGGCAAACCGGGCAAGGGCCGCAGAACGATGGGCTGCTTGATGTCGTTCAGGTTGGTAATGCAGGCCAGGCCGTTCTTGCCGTTGATGTTCATGGCGTCCGAGCCGCACACGCCTTCGCGGCAGGAGCGGCGCAAGGCCAGGCTGTCGTCGACATCGTGCTTGATGCGGGTAAGCGCGTCGAGCAGCATTTTGTCGTTGGGTTGCAGCTCGACCTCGAGTTTCTGCATGTAGGGGCGCTCGTCCTTGTCAGGATCGTAGCGGTAGATTTCAAATTTGACGATACGTTTTTCGCTCATTTCTATATCCTGCTTAGAAGGTCCGTGCCTTGGGAGGGAAGCTGTCGACGGTCAACGGCTTCATCTGCACAGGCTTGTACTCGAGACGCCGGTCTTCGGAGAACCACATTGTGTGGAGCAGCCAGTTCACGTCGTCGCGCTCGGGATAGTCGTCCAGAGCGTGCGCGCCGCGGCTTTCCGTGCGGTTGGCCGCCGACTTGGTGGTGGCCAGGGCGACTTCCTTCATGTTGGCGAGTTCGAGTGCCTCGATGCGGGCGGTATTCCAGACCTTGGACTTGTCCTTGAAATAAACGTTGTCGCAACGGTCGGCGATTTCTTCCATCTGGGTGACGCCCTCGTTGAGCAGCTTGAGCGTGCGGAACACGCCGCAGTGAGCCTGCATGCTGTCGCGCATGGCATTGTGCACCTGATAGACGTTTTCGCCTGAACTGCGGGTTTCGAGCTTGTCGACGCGGTCGAGCGACCGGTCGATGGAGGACTCGGGAATCGGCTGGTGGGCGTGCTGGCGTTCCGGATGCGACGCAACGATGTGGTTGCCGGCCGCGCGGCCGAACACGATGAGGTCGAGCAGCGAATTGGTGCCCAGGCGGTTGGCGCCGTGCACCGAGGTGGCCGCGCACTCGCCCACGGCGTACAGGCCTTGCACGGGCTTGCTTTCGCCGTTGACCCAGTTCATGACCTGGCCCTGGACATTGGTTGGAATGCCGCCCATCTGATAGTGGATGGTCGGAATGACGGGAATCGGATCCTTGATGGGGTCGACGTTGGCGAACTTGATGGCGATTTCACGAATGGACGGCAGGCGCTTCATGATGGTTTCGGCACCGATGTGATCCAGCTTCAGCAGGATGTGGTCGGCGTTGGGGCCGACACCGCGGCCCTCTTTGATTTCCTGGTCCATGGAGCGCGACACGAAATCGCGGGGAGCAAGATCTTTGAGCGTGGGCGCATAGCGCTCCATGAAACGCTCGCCGTCCTTGTTCAGCAGAATGCCGCCCTCGCCGCGCACGCCCTCGGTGATGAGCACGCCCGCCCCGGCCACGCCGGTGGGGTGGAACTGCCAGAACTCCATGTCTTCGAGAGGCAGGCCGGCGCGCGCCGCCATGCCCAGGCCATCGCCGGTGTTGATGAAGGCATTGGTGGAAGCGGCCCAGATGCGGCCGGCGCCGCCGGTGGCCAGCACCGTGGTCTTGGCTTCCAGCACGTAGATGTCGCCGGTTTCCATTTCGAGGGCGGTAACGCCCAGGACATCGCCCGCTTCGTTGCGAAGCAGATCGAGCGCCATCCACTCGACGAAGAACTGCGTGCGAGCCGCGACGTTGCGCTGATACAAGGTGTGCAGCATGGCGTGACCGGTGCGGTCGGCCGCGGCACAGGCGCGCTGCACGGGTTTTTCACCGAAGTTGGCGGTATGGCCGCCGAACGGACGCTGGTAAATGGTGCCGTCGGCATTGCGGTCGAACGGCATGCCGAAGTGTTCGAGCTCGTACACGGCATTGGGAGCCTCGCGGCACATGAATTCGATGGCGTCCTGGTCGCCGAGCCAGTCGGAACCCTTGACGGTATCGTACATATGCCAATACCAGTGGTCTTCGCTCATGTTGCCCAGCGAGGCGCTGACCCCGCCCTGCGCAGCCACGGTGTGCGAACGAGTAGGAAATACCTTGGACAGCACGGCGACCGACAAGCCTGCCTGTGCCAGTTGCAGCGAGCAACGCATGCCGGATCCGCCGGCACCTACGACCACCACATCGAACTGGCGGCGAGGTAAGGATTTTTTGACAGCAGCCACGGCTTATAGACTCCAGAGAATTTTTGCGAAAAAGACAATAGACCCGACCAGCCACAGAATGGTCAGCACTTGCAGGAACAAGCGCAGGCCGGCCGATGTGACGTAGTCCATCCAGATGTCGCGAACCCCGATCCATGCATGCCAGGCCAACGAGAAGAAAGCCAGCGTGGCCAGCAATTGCCCCACGGGCAACGCGCCGACATGAAAGACGAAAAGATGCTGCCAGGCTTCAAAACTCATTCCCGACGAGAAAATGAAACCGAAGAAAAGGATGAGCGTGTACACCGCCATGATGATGGCCGTGCAGCGCTGGACGAGGAAATCGAGCCAGCCGTAATGAGCGCCGACCACCAGGCGTTTTGTACCAAGACGTTCTTGCGTAGCCATTACCATGCCCCAAAGAGTTTAAGACCGAAAACCACCGTCAACGCCAGGCTGATGCCGAAAACGACGCCCGCGCTCTTTTGAGCGGTAACCTTGTCGTTGCCGATGTGCAGGTCGAGGGTGAGGTAGCGGATGCCGGCGCAGAAATGATGCAGATAACCCCAGATAAGCACCAGCAGCACGATCTTACAGAGGGGGTTGGAGGTCCATTCCTGGATGGATGCGTAGCTTTCAGCCGACGTCACGCTGCGCCCGAAAAGCGGGATGAGAACGAGCGGCAGACACAGAAACAGCAAGGCGCCGCTCGCCCTGTGCAAAATAGAGGATTTTCCTGCAAGAGGAAGACGGTAGCTCAGGATCTGCGGAACGCTTAGATTGCGATACTGCGGACGCGGCTTGGAAGCTGAATCGGACATGATGGCCTCAAGGTTATAACAATTAATTTATTGCAAAGTACTGCCGATATTTTCACCGATTTAGGGTGTACGTATCAAATCGATGGAAAAATTTGTCAATTCAAACTGTTCCTGTAGTGGAACCGTTCGGTCACATATAAACCTCTGCGCACTTCGACGGGGCGATCGCCGTAAGTGAACGACACACGTTCGACCTGCAGCAAGGGACTGGAAGGGGCGACTTGCAGTAATTGGGCTTGGTCGGCGCTGGCCGACACCGCCTTGATCTTCTCCTCGGCCCGCACCATGCTAATCCCAAACTCGGACTCGAACAATCCATACAGCGGACCGCGGTAGCGGGCCAGGGAATCCGCGGTCAAGCCGCGAAAAACCGACCCCGGCAGCCAGATGTCGTCGAGAATGGTGGGCACCTGTTCGAACGAAAGCAGGCGGCGCAGATTGACCACGGCATCGGAGGCCCGCAAGTCGAGCAAACGGGCGATGTCGGTGGGGGCCTTGACCCGCCGGCAATCCAGGATCTGGCTGCCCGTCATTTTGGGCTGCCCGTCGTCGGAGGTGAGCCTCAGGAAGCGAAAACGCACCTTGGCTTCATGATGCGTTGCAACAAACGTACCCTTGCCCTGGCGGCGCAGCAGCAGGTTCTCGGCGGCCAATTCGTCGATGGCCTTGCGCACCGTGCCCTGGCTTACCTGAAAACGGGCGGCAAGCTCGAGTTCGCTGGGTATGGATTCGCCGGGCTTCCATTCGCCGCGATCCAGGCTTTGCAACAACAACCCCTTGATCTGCTGGTACAGCGGACTATAGGCCGCGCTGCTGACAGCGCGCTCGTCCGGTGTTTGATCATTTGACGGGATATCGGGCATGGCTACGCGGCTGGTGCACCTAAGCAGAAAATTTAAGATTAAAGCATCGAGATAAAACGCGTAGCATTTTCGCACGGATTGAAGATTCTGTCTAACACTCTTGTGTCTTATATAAGATATAAGATGTTTGACTACGACCTCAATTTCCTCTAATCTTCAAACGATTTAAACTGTCGGGTATTAGTGCACTGTCAGGTTGATTTTCATGCACGAACCAACCCAAACGGCACACTACGCCTAGCCCACTTGCTTGAAAGCGAATCAGGCGGGCTGCAGCCACCCAGCCAACCATTCATTTTTTCACTGGAGATTGTTCATGTCCAAACCCGCCATGCGTGTCGCCGTCACCGGCGCTGCCGGCCAAATCGGTTACGCCCTGCTGTTCCGCATCGCCTCGGGCGAAATGCTTGGTAAAGACCAGCCGGTCATTCTGCAACTGCTCGAGATCCCCGACGAAAAAGCCCAGAAAGCGCTGAAGGGCGTCATGATGGAGCTGGACGACTGCGCCTTCCCCCTGCTGGCCGGCATGACCGCGCACAGCGATCCGCGCGAAGCGTTCAAGGACGTCGAAGTCGCGCTGCTGGTCGGTTCGCGCCCCCGCGGCCCGGGCATGGAACGCAAAGACCTGCTGCAGGTCAACGCGCAAATCTTCACCGCCCAGGGCAAGGCGCTCAACGAAGTCGCCAACCGCAACGTCAAGGTGCTGGTCGTGGGCAACCCCGCCAACACCAATGCCTACATCGCCATGAAGTCGGCGCCCGACCTGCCCGCCAAGAATTTCACCGCCATGCTGCGCCTGGATCATAACCGCGCGCTTTCGCAACTGGCCGCCAAGTCGGGCAAGAAAGTCGCCGACATCGAAAAACTGGTCGTCTGGGGCAATCACTCGCCCACCATGTATCCGGACATCCGCTTCGCCACCGTCGGCGGCCAAAGCCTTGAAAAACTCATCAACGACGACGCCTGGAACCGCGACACCTTCATCCCCACCGTCGGCAAGCGCGGCGCGGCCATCATCGAGGCCCGCGGCCTGTCGTCGGCCGCTTCGGCCGCCAACGCCGCCATCGACCATGTCCGCGACTGGGTTCTGGGCAGCAACGGCAAGTGGGTCACCATGGGCATCCCCTCCGACGGTTCCTACGGCATCCCCGAAGGCATCGTATACGGCGTGCCGGTCACCACGGCCAACGGCGAATACACCCGCGTCGCCGGCCTCGAAATCAACGAGTTCTCGCGCGAACGCATGGACAAGACGCTCAACGAATTGCTCGAAGAGCGCGACGGCGTGAAAGACCTGCTGAAGTAATTCCGTTCGGGCCGGCAAGGCGCCGCCTGCGCCTTGGCTGACCCGGAAGGCGGCCCCTGAAACAGGCCACCCTATGATGAACCCCGCTGTCGCGTTGCAGCGGGGTTTATTTTTTGCCTCAGGCTCCGACGGGCTGGCCCGCGCGCTTGAGCTTGCGCCATAAGGTGCTGCGGCTGATACCGAGCATCTGCGCCGCACGCGCCCTGTCCCCGTGGCATTCCTTAAGAACCGCCTGGATACGCTCGAGCTCCGCCGTCTCGCGGCTGTCGCGCAGCCCCTCTGTCTGCGCGGCCGCTACGCCCGCGAACAACTCGGGAGCGATCTCCCTCAGCCGATCGTGCACCGCGCCGCCATCGGCGCCGGCCGTATCGTAAAAGACCAGGCCGCGCTCGATCAGGTTTTCCAGCTCGCGGATATTTCCGGGCCAGGAATACCCCCTGCCCGCCTCCACGATGGCGTTGACGATGGCATCGCCGAATCCGCTCTCGTAATGCAGCCGCCGCGCGATCTTCGCCTTCAGGCTTGCGGCCAGCATGGGCAGGTCGCCGACGCGCCGGCGCAACGGCGGAAGATTGATCAGCAGGATGTTCAGGCGGTAATACAGGTCGCTGCGAAACTGGCCGGCGGCAACACTGGCGGCCAGATCCCGGTGCGTGGCAGCCATCACCCGCACATCGACCGGCGTGGGCTCGGTGGCGCCGACCCGCAGCACTTCCTTTTCCTGCAGCACCCGCAGCAGCCGCGTTTGCAGGGATAACGGCATCTCGCCGATTTCATCGAGGAAGATGGTGCCCGTATGCGCAGCCTCGAACAAGCCCGTTTTGCCCCCGCGGCTGGATCCCGTGAAGGCCCCCTCCACGTAGCCGAACAGCTCGCTTTCCAGCAAAGCCTCTGGAAAGGCCGCGCAATTGATCGCCACGAAAGGCTGGGCGCTTCGGGCGCTGGCGTTGTGGATGCCCTGCGCCAGCAGTTCCTTGCCCGTGCCGCTTTCGCCGATGATGAGCACCGTGGCCCGGCTTTGCGCGCAGTTCAACGCCCGCTCCTTGACCCGCTCGATCAAGGGACTGGCGCCGACGATGTCGTCGAGCACGTATCGGGCGGGGGCGGATCGGGGCTGGTTGCGCGAGCGCAGATTGCGATCCAGCCGCTGGATGGTCGCCGGATCCTGGCAGATCAGGACGGCGCCCGTCTGCCGGCCCTGCTCGATGACGGGAATGCGGGTGGTGACCAGGGTTCTGCCGCCCACGTCCTGCACCTGCTCGATTTCGGCCCGCCCCGAGCGCAGCGTGCCGCTTAGATCCAGGCCCGGAAACACCGAGCTCAGGCGCTGCCCCACGAGCCTGTCCGCTGGGCGCCCGATGATTTTTTCCATGGAGAGATTCAGGGTTTCAATGCGCTCGTCCAGATCGACGGCCACGACACCGTCCTTGAGATGGCCGAGTATGGTGTTCAATTTTTCGCGCTTGGCCTGCTCGAGCCTGGAAACGCGGGCCACTTCGATGGCGTCGTCCATGGCTTCGCGGACCGACTGCTGCGAATACAGCAGAACGCCCTGCAAGCCGTAGCTGCGGGCCAGGTCCACCACCATGCCCGGCGCCACGACGACTTCGATGCCCAGATGCTTGAGCTCCTGCACGCAGGCCTCCGCATCGAGCTCGGTCTTGTAAACCCGGAACTCCAGCCGCAAATCGAAAATCTCGTTGAAGCGCGCCATTTCGGCGGGAACCGAACCATACGTGACCAGAGCAATGCGCCGCGAGTAGCGCGATGCCTTGGCCAGCGCGTGCATCATGTCGAAGCCGCCCACTTTGACCAGCACCACGGGCACGTCCAGGTGCTGGCGCAAAAACCCGCCGTTGGATCCGGCCGCCACCACGGCGTCGACGCCGCGATCCCGGCGCTCGGCGGTAATGTCGGCCAATGCGTCGCCATACGCTTTATCCAGTATATGTATTTCGGCAATGGCGCTATATTCGGGGGCAAGCTCCTCCAGCAATGTGCGCAGGCCGTGGAAGCCCACGGCCACGACCCGTAAAGGGCGCGAGTAGGGAGCAATGAACTGGGCCATGATGAACGCCTTTCTTCAATAATGACACCATTGAAACATAAACGTGTCATTCTTGAAACATCCATCTGCCCAAGTGCGCGGCCGGGCGGGCGCGCCGCTGTATTTCCTGGATGAAAATCATCGTCTTACACGCGCCATCGCCCTCGACGAACCCCATGCGACAAGGCTGGCACGCATTTTGCTTAATGAATCTTTGCTTGATGAACGTTTGCCTGGCAAAAATACACCACCACCAAATTCAAAGAGACCTATCGTGCCCGCATCTCCTACCCTCCCCCAATCGGCCGGCGCCCTGTTCCGGCAAGCGCTGAAAGAAGAATCCCCCCTGCAAATCGTCGGCGCCATCAACGCCAATCATGCATTGCTGGCCAAAAGGGCCGGATACCGGGCCATCTACGTCTCGGGCGGCGGCGTTGCGGCCGGCTCCCTGGGACTGCCCGACCTGGGCATCAACACGCTGGACGACGTGCTGACCGACGTGCGGCGCATCACCGATGTCTGCGACACCCCCCTGCTGGTCGACATCGACACCGGCTTCGGCCCCTCGGCGTTCAATATCGCCCGCACGATCAAAAGCCTGATCAAGTTCGGCGCGGCCGGCTGCCACATCGAGGATCAAGTGGGCGCCAAACGCTGCGGCCATCGTCCCGGCAAGGAAATCGTATCGACCCAGGAAATGGCCGACCGGGTCAAGGCGGCCGTCGATGCGAGAACCGACGGACAATTCTTTATCATCGCCCGCACCGACGCCATTGCCGTCGACGGCGTGGACGCCGCGCTGGAGCGCGCCCAGGCTTGCGTCGACGCCGGCGCGGACGCCATTTTCGCCGAGGCTTCCTACGACCTGGAAACCTACCGGAAATTCTCGCAGGCGCTGGATGTGCCCATCCTGGCCAACATCACCGAATTCGGCAAGACCCCGCTCTTCAGCGTGCAGGAACTGGCCTCGGCGGGCGTCGACATGGCGCTGTATCCGCTGTCGGCCTTCCGCGCCATGAACAAGGCCGCGGAAACCGTCTATAGCGCGATCCGCCGCGACGGCCATCAGAAAAATGTCATCGACATGATGCAAACTCGCGAAGAGCTGTACGAGCGCATCGGCTACCATGCTTTCGAAGAGAAGCTCGACGCGCTGTTCCAGCAAAGCAAATCCAATTAATCGCAACACCTCCAGGAGAGCGACATGGCGACTACCGCAAAAGCCAAAACAGAGACACCCAGCACCTTCAAGCCCAAGAAATCCGTGGCGCTGTCGGGCATCGTGGCCGGCAATACGGCCTTGTGCACCGTGGGCCGCAGCGGCAACGACCTGCACTATCGCGGCTACGATATTCTGGACATCGCCCACACCAGCGAGTTCGAGGAAATCGCCCACCTGCTGGTGCACGGCACCTTGCCCAACAAGGCCGAACTCAAGGCCTACAAGGAAAAGCTGCGCAAGCTGCGCGGCCTGCCGGCCCAGTTGCAAACCGCGCTGGAATCGCTGCCCACCGCCAGCCATCCCATGGACGTCATGCGCACGGCCGTCTCGGTGCTGGGCTGCGTCCTGCCCGAAAAAGACGACCACAACATCCCCGACGCCCGGGACATCGCCGACCGCCTGATGGCCAACCTGGGCTCGGCCCTGCTGTACTGGTACCACTACAGCCATAACGGCCGCATCATCGACGTGCAGACGGACGACGACAGCATCGGCGGGCACTTCCTGCACCTGCTGCACGGGGTCAAGCCCAGCGACGAATGGGTGCGGGCCATGCACACGTCGCTCAACCTGTACGCCGAGCACGAATTCAACGCCTCCACCTTTGCCTGCCGCGTCATTGCCGGCACCGGCTCCGACATGTACTCGGCCATCACCGGGGGCATCGGCGCCCTGCGCGGGCCCAAGCACGGCGGCGCCAACGAAGTGGCCTTCGAAATCCAGAAACGCTACGGCTCGCCCGACGAGGCCGAAGCCGACATCCGCCGGCGCGTCGAGAACAAAGAGGTCGTCATCGGATTCGGCCACCCCGTCTACACGGTTTCGGATCCCCGCAACCAGGTCATCAAGGAAGTCGCCCGCAAGCTTTCCAAGAGCGCGCAGAACATGAAAATGTTCAACATCGCCGAACGGCTCGAAACCGTCATGTGGGACGCGAAAAAAATGTTCCCCAACCTGGACTGGTTCTCGGCGGTGTCGTACCACATGATGGGCGTGCCCACGGCCATGTTCACCCCCCTGTTCGTCATCGCCCGCACCGCCGGATGGTCGGCGCACATCATCGAGCAGCGCATCGACAACAAGATCATCCGCCCGACCGCCAACTACGTCGGACCCGAAGATCAAAAATTCATTCCCCTGGAAAAACGCAAATAAACTTAGGAAGCATTCATGTCGGCAACCATTTCCAACGTCCGTCCCGACCCCGATCAGGTATTGGTCGATATCGTGGACTATGTCCTGAACTACCAGATCAAAAGCGAGCTGGCCTATGAAACCGCCCGCAACTGCCTGATCGACACCCTGGGCTGCGGCCTGGAAGCGCTGGAATACCCCGCCTGCAAAAAGCTGATGGGGCCCATCGTTCCGGGCACGATCGTGCCCAACGGCGCCAAAGTGCCCGGTACGCAGTTCCAGCTCGACCCCGTGCAGGCCGCCTTCAACATCGGCGCCATGATCCGCTGGCTCGACTTCAACGACACCTGGCTGGCCGCCGAATGGGGCCACCCTTCGGACAACCTGGGCGGCATCCTGGCCACGGCCGACTGGCTGTCGCGCAATGCGGTGGCGGCCGGCAAGGCGCCGCTGACCATGCGCGACGTGCTGACCGGCATGATCAAGGCCCACGAAATCCAGGGCTGCATCGCGCTGGAAAACTCATTCAACAAAGTCGGACTGGATCACGTCGTCCTGGTCAAGGTGGCTTCGACCGCCGTCGTGGCGCAATTGCTGGGCCTGAACCGCGAAGAAACCATCAACGCCGTTTCGCTGGCCTGGGTGGACGGGCAAAGCCTGCGCACCTATCGCCACGCCCCCAACACGGGCAGCCGCAAGAGCTGGGCCGCCGGCGACGCCACCAGCCGCGCCGTGCGCCTGGCGCTGATCGCCAAGACCGGCGAAATGGGCTACCCCTCGGTGCTCAGCGCCAAAACCTGGGGCTTCTACGACGTGCTGTTCAAAGGCCAGCCCTTCAAGTTCCAGCGCCCCTACGGCAGCTACGTCATGGAAAACGTGCTGTTCAAAATCTCCTTCCCGGCCGAATTCCATTCGCAGACCGCCGTGGAATGCGCCATGGACATCCACCAAAAGCTGAAGGCCGCGGGCAAGTCCAGCGACGACATCGCCAGGATCACCATCCGCACTCATGAAGCCTGCATCCGCATCATCGACAAGAAAGGCCCGCTGAACAACCCTGCCGACCGCGACCACTGCATCCAGTACATGGTGGCCGTGCCGGTGCTGTTCGGCCGCCTCACCGCCGGCGACTACGAAGATGACATCGCCGCCGACCCGCGCATCGACGCGCTGCGCGACAAGATCGTGTGCGTCGAAGACCCCGCCTTCACCGCCGACTACCACGACCCGGAAAAACGCTCCATCGCCAACGCGCTGACCGTGGAGTTCAAGGACGGCAGCAAGCTGGATGAAATCGTCTGCGAATACCCCATCGGCCACAAGCGCCGCCGCAAGGACGGCATTCCGCTGCTGGAAGCCAAGTTCCGCACCAACCTGGCCCGCCAGTTCCCGGCACGCCAGCAACAGCGCATTCTGGACGTTTCGCTCGACCAGGCCCGGCTGGAAGCCATGCCTGTGCACGAATACGTGGATCTGTACGTCATCTAGCAAAACACCCGCAGCCCCCGTCCGGCGCACGCCGGAGCCGGGAGGCTCGCGGGGGCGGAAGCGCGGCGCGAAAGACGCTGGACGATAAATCGCGCAATTTTGCCGGGGCCGTTCTAAAATTCATCTATCCAGAGCGCCTGAAACCCGAATCATGACCGCGAACCTCCTCTTGCATGCACCGGCCCCCATGGCCGCCGCCGTTCAAGACCAACCCAAGCACCTCGCCGGCTTCCAGCGAGGTGTTTTTTACTTCGCGGGCAGCCGCCCTGGTTGATGACCCGCCCTGAACCGCTTCCTTCAACGCCTTTAATAGAAGACCACCGTGAGCCGCCCTATTGAACACCGCCCGGACCTGCAACGCTTCCAATGGATCGAAAACGGCATTTTGTGCGTTCTCGAATACGAACTCAACAACAAGACCATGACCATCATCCACACGGGCGTCCCGCAAGCCGTCGGCGGACGCGGCATTGCCGCCGACCTGACCATGCACGCTCTGGACACGGCCCGCGAAAACGGCTGGCTGGTACGGCCGCTATGCTCGTACGCCGACGCTTATATTCGCCGGCACCAGGAAGACTACGCGGATCTGTTGGCGTAGATTCAAGCCGGGCCAAGGTTATGCCCCGTGTCCGCGGGCAGCCAAGGCCTAAGCAAATACTCCGCCAGCACCACGGCGCCATACAGCGCTATCCCGAGCGCGGCCAAGGCAAACAGCGCGGCGAACGCCAGCGGGGTATTCAATTGCGAATTGGCGACCAGCAACAGGTTTCCAAGCCCCGCGCTGGATCCGACGAACTCGGCAATGACCGCCCCGATGACCGCCAGAGTAATGGCTACCTTGGAGCCCGATACGACGAACGGCAGCGCCGCCGGGAATTGAACCTTGGTGAAGAGCTGAAAGCGGCTTGCCTGCAACGACTGCGCCAGATCGATGAACTCGCGCGGGGTCGTGCGCAAGCCCGCCGCGGTATCGACGACGATGGGAAAGAACGCAACCATCCAGACTATGGCCAATTTCGATTCGATTCCGATTCCCAGCCAAACCAGCACGATGGGCGCCAGCGCAATCTTGGGCACGGACTGCATGGCAATAAGTATGGGGTAGAACATCTGATTCAGGAGGCGCGACGTGGCAAGGGCGACCGCCAAAGGGACACCCACGACAAAAGCCAGTGCAAAGCCATACACGCATTCCTTCAAGGTTACCCAGCCTTCGGACAACAAGACATCGTGCCTGGAAATCATGGCCTCCAGCACCTGCCCCGGCGTCGGCAGTACCACCACCGGCACGTCAAATTCGATCACATAGAAATTCCAGGCGAACAACAGGACGACTACGCCGGCAACCGGATAAAGATAGCCCTTCAGCTTGCTGATCTGCATTTCAGTATCCCCAATGCCTCGCTGGCGCGACGCTCAAGCTGAGTGAATTCCTTGGTGTATCGCAGATCAGCCTGGCGCGGATAAGGCAGGTCGACGACCAGTTGCTCGACAATGCGGGCGGGCCGCTTGCTGAAGACAAGAACCTGATCGGAAAGATAGATGGCTTCGGAAACGCTATGGGTGACGAACAGAATGGTCGTCTTGGTTGCCGCCCGGATCGTAAGCAGCAGATCGTGCATTTCCATGCGGGTGAGCTCGTCCAGAGCGCCAAAGGGCTCGTCCATCAAAAGCAGGCCCGGCTTGTGTATCAAAGCCCGACACAAAGCCACCCTTTGCTGCATGCCGCCCGAAAGCTCATGGGGGCGGGATCGCGCGAACCCATCCAGCCCGACGATCGCCAGCAGCTCTTGCGCGCGGGCCACCGCCGCCGCATCGCGGTGGTTCAGGATTTCCATGGGAAAAAGCACGTTGTCGAGAACCGAACGCCACGGCAGCAGATTCAGCGACTGGAAGACGAAGCCAAAGTCCCGCCTGGGGCCGGTGACTTCTTTTCCGTCGATCTGAACCGAGCCGGACGTTTTGCCGACCAGCCCGGCCACAATGCGTAAAAGCGTTGTCTTACCGCAGCCGCTGGGCCCCAGAAATGCCATGAACTCGCCCCGGCTTATGGTGCACGACACCTCTTCGATCGCCACCATGGGCGGCTTTTTTCCATTGCCTTGATAGACTTTGACAACCCTGTCGATAACCCCGAACGCGTTGGAATCATGGCGATCGGGGGCGATATCCGGAATCGGGCGCAAGGTCATTGTGTTCACGGCAGTATCGGTTTCGACGGAAGAAAATCATTGGTGTACAAATCGGCCGTGGGCGGCACCTTGCCTGTCACGCCGATATTGCCGACAATGAAATCAACGCTCTTCTGCATATTCTGCGGATCGATATATCCCAAGCCCTTGGCCTGAGTTACCGGCGTCACGGCCATGCCGCGCAGCAGTTTCAACTCGCCGACAATGACGTCCTTGTTCAGCGTCGGCACGTACTTTTGCTCGATCGCCGCCGCTTCGTCCATATTGGAAAGCGCATCGTGCCAGCCCTTCAAAGATGCTTTGACGAAAGCGCGGACAATGTCGGGATGGCTTTTTATATAGGCCTCTTTGGCCAGCAACCCATTGGAATACAGGCTTAAGCCGTGATCGGCGAGAAGGAAGGTCTGCAGTTCGCCTGGCTTGCTGTTGCGTTCCATGCCGACCTGGCCGAAAACAAAGGTTTCGATGGCCGGAATTTTGCCGCTTAAAAGCATGCTGGCCCGAGCCGACCCATCGATGTTCGTGAACTTGATGCTTGTGGGATCAAGCCCCTTTTCCTTCATGAAGCCTTCGATGACCTTGGGCGTGTTGCTGCCCGCTCCACTGGCCACTTCCAGGCCTTTCAACTGCTGCGCCTGCGTGACGTTGGCGCCCGACCGCAAAGAGAAAATCGCATAAGGCGATTTCTGGTAGTTCATTTCAATGAATTTGCCTGTGGACACGCCGCGTGCGCGGCCGAGCACCAAAGCGGTTACATCGGAAAACGCAAACTGGGCGATGCCGGCCTCAAGCGCCTGCACGGATTGCGCGGTTCCCAGCCCAGGGACAATTTTTACGTCCAGCCCTTCGTCCTTGAAATAGCCCTTGCCCAATGCCACATACCAAGGAGCATGCCGCCCCAAAGCGTTGAAGTCGAGCATCAGGGTTACCGGAGTCAAAGCCTTGACCTTGGCCTGGGCCGCACTACCCGGCATAGGCGCTGCGCACACGACCCCTAGCGCCACCAGCATGTATGCGCTTTTCGCCTTGAACACCGTCTTCAGTCTGTTCAATATCGACATGGATTGTCTCCTGTGGTTGAGTTATATTCGATAATATATTGCATGATATATCATTGATGCAATAGTGTTTTCCATGTAAATCCTGGAAGCTTGCCATTTTCATTGACAATGTAAAAAGCAATTGATATTGTTTGTGATATATCATTGAATAAAGCTTGGCCCTGTTTTGCGCATGGCGGCACCAGCGTCCCGATTTCCCGAAAGCAAACCAGCAAGGAAAAAAATTGAACGACACTATTTCCACCCCCGAAGGCGCTCCCAGCCTGACAGAAATCCTGCTCAACTCGGACAAGATGGAATGGCGGGCAAAATCGCTACCCGGACTGTTCGAAAAAATGCTGTGGCGCAACGAAGAAACCGGCGCATCCATTGCCCTGATCCGGTTCGACAAAGGCACCAGCATCCCCACGCCGCACAGCCATGCTTCGAACCAATTCATGTTCTGCCTCAGCGGAAAATACGAATACACCGCCACGGGCGTCGTGCTTCTGCCCGGCTCGTTTTACGGCAACCCCAAAGGCAATGTGCACGGCCCAACGCTTGCCCACGAAGACACCATAGTCGTGGAAATCTACGACGGCCCCCACTACCCGCAAGTCCCCGATTGGTACACCGATGAAAAAGATGCGCACTGATCCAGGGGGCGGCCGGCCATGAGCACCAAAAGCGTCGACGCGGCGCGCCTTGCCGGCTTTATCGAAAAGCTATTCATGAAGCTCGGCACGGATCGAGAACACGCCGTCCTGGTTGCCGACAGCCTGGTGCGCGCCGATCTCGAAGGCGTGACTTCGCATGGCGTGCTGTTGCTGCCCATGTATGTCGGCCGAATCGAAGCAGGCGGTATTTCCCTGACGGGGCGCCCTGAAATCACCGACGACCTGGGCGGCCTGGTCGTAATGTCCGCCAATCATTGCCTGGGCCAGATATCGTCGGCCATGGCCACCGACCTCGCTATCGAAAGAGCGCGCATCCACGGTGTGGCAACCGTTGCCGTGCGACATGCCGCCCACTTCGGCGCAGGCGCCTACTGGGCGCGGCGGGCAGCTGCGCAAGGCATGGTCGGCATGGCCTTTTGCAATACGCGTCCGCTCATGCCGGCCCCCGGAGGCGCGCAAAGCCTGGTCGGCAACAACCCCCTGTGCATCGCCTTTCCCAGCGCCCAGGGCACGCCGCTTATCGTCGACATGGCCACCAGCGCCTCCGCGGTCGGCAAGATACGGCTGGCCATGCTCAACGGAAAGGACATTCCCGTTGGCTGGGCGACCGACAGCGAAGGCAAGGACACGACCTCGCCCGCCGAAGCCCTCAAAGGCATGCTGCTGCCCGCCGCCGGGCCCAAGGGCTTTGGGCTGGCTGTCGCCATCGACCTGTTGTGCGGGGCCATCTCGGGCGGATCGCTCAGCACAAGCGTGCGCCCCTTATACGGCACGCTGTCCGACTTTTACGACTGTGCGCACACCTTTATGGTCATAGATGCCTCGCGCCTGAACAAAGGACGAGGCATCACCGAGGAAGTCGATGCACTGGCCAACGCCATCCGGTCCTCGAAAAAGGCGCCGGGCAGCCAGCATGTGTACGCGCCGGGCGACCTTGAACGCGAACGCAGCAGGCAAAACAACGGCATCTGCCGGCTTTCACCGGAGCTCGCCCACGAAATGGCCGCGCTTGCGAAACGCTTCGATATCGAATCGCCTATCGCCCCTTAGCGTCGGCCCAATGAGGAACCACCATGAAGACACAACTCACCTCTCCCCTGCTGGCCAAACCCAACGGGCATTTTTCCCAGGCCACGATGATCGAGGCCAAAGGCAGGCTGGTGTTCATTTCGGGCATGACCGCCCGCATGCAGGACGGCACCATCGCCGGCGTCGGCAACATCGAAGTGCAAGCGCGCCAAGTATGCTCGAACCTGAAGGCCTGCGTCGAGACGGCCGGCGGAACCCTCGAGGACATCTGCCGCGTGGACGTCTATGTACGCAACATCGAGTACTTCGACATCATCCACAAGGTGCGCATGGAGTTCTTCAAAGGGCCCCCGCCCGCCTCGACCATGGTCGAAGTCAGCAAAATGGTCAAGCCCGAATACCTGATCGAAATCAGCGCCATCGCAGTCATCCCTGAATGAAGCCGGAGACATCATGAACGAGCTCTATGTGCAATACCTGGCGGGATACGGGCTGGAAGTCCCCGATACAACTATTGCCGAAAAATTCTACAGTGCATTCGGCCTGGTCCCCGCTTCAAAGCCGGGCAGGCTGGAACTCAGCAGCCGCGCCGGCAATAGCACTGCCGATGTCGTCATCCTTGAAGGCGGCGCGCATAAGCGCCTGCATCATTTGTCATTCGCCGTCGCCGCCGCGGACTTGCCCCGTTTCGCGGATCACCTGAAAAACATTGGCTGCCCCGCCACGACGCCCCCTTTCGGCGAAATTCGCCAAGGCCTGTGGTTTCAGGATCCATGGAGCACCTGGATCAACCTGACGCCAATCGACCATCCGCGCAACGAAACGCCAAAAGAAACGGTAATTCCGGCGCGCATCGACCACCATCTTTGGCGCGAGCTGAATCGCGACATCCATCCCAACCGCCTGGGCCACCTGCTGATGTTCACGCCCGATTGGGAAAAGACCGAGGCCTTCTTTACCAAGGCGCTGGGGCTGGTGACCAGCGACCGCGCGTCAGGCAAGGTCGCCTTCATGTCGGGCGGACGCGGTGTGCGCGACCATCATTGCTTCGGCCTCATCAACGGCACCCACCGCGGCTTTCAGCACAGCAGCTTCCAGGTCGATTCCATTGACGACATCGGCTTCGGCGCCCTGCAAATGCACAAGGCCGGGTACTCCGACGGCTTTGGCATTGGGCGCCATGCCCTGGCATCGAACCTGTTTTTCTATATACGAGATCCCTGGGGAAGCTGGGTCGAATACTACGCCGATATGGACAAGATCAGCAATGCCTGGCAAGCCAAAGACTGGCAAGACCTGCCTTATATCTGGCCCAGCTGGGCGCCGGAGTTCTGGTCCAACGAAATGAACGCCAACCATGAACCCAGATAAAAGCCGGGTGCGCTTATGATCGACCTGGATGTCCATGCCCACCTCGCTCCCATCAATCCCCCGCGGCTGGCGCAACTGCAAGGGGTTGCCTGGTCGGAGCAATCGCAGGAACTCGTTCTGGATGGCCGCAGAATAGGCATGAAAGACCTGTTCCACCCCCGGCGCCTGATCGACTGGATGGATCAGCATCAAATACAGCGCGCGCTGATTTCCATTCCGCCCCCCTTGTACCGCCAGAAACTCGACTCCAGCGCCGCGCTGCAATGGGCAAACTATGTCAACCAGGAACTGCTGAGCATCGCGCATCAGTACAACGCGCGGTTTGGAGCGCTGTTTTATATTCCGCTGGAACACCCGGGCCTGATCCCCATGCTTACCCAGGAATACCTGGACAATCAATACGCCGGCATCGCCCTGGCTGCGGGCGGGCATCCCGGCATCATCTATTCGCAACCCGCGTACCAGCCCCTGTGGGAGGCCCTCGACCAGAAAAAAAACTTTGTGTTCATCCATCCTGGCGCCTGCGCCGACCCCAGGCTCTCGGTCTTCTATCTGGAAAACCTGTTGGGTAATCCATACGAAACCGGCGTCGCCGCCGCGCACCTGATCATGGCCAATGTTCCAAGCCGATACAGCAACATCCAGTTTTGCCTGGCACACGCGGGGGGTGTCCTGCCCTGCATCTGCGGCCGGCTGGAACGAGGATTCCTGACCCGGCGCCCCGGCATCGACGCCGATCACACTGAAACACCCCTGCAAGCGGCCCGACGCTTTTACACCGACGACATCGCGCACGACGACAGCGCCCTGGCACTGGCCAAATCCATCTTTGGCGCAGACCATATACTTTATGGATCGGACTGGCCTTTCCCCATGGGCCGCCCCCAGCCCCCGCAAAAGGCAACATAATTGAACGAAACAAATGGTTAAGTGAAACGCATGGCTCCCAGAAAATCCGCATCCAAGGCCGCTCCCGCTGCAAAGACTCTCTCGCTGACCGAACAAGCTTATCTGCAAATCAAGGACAAAATCCTGTCGCTGGAGCTGCGGCCGGGCTTGTTTCTCAACGAATCCGACTTATGCGCGATGACGGGCATCGGTCGCATGCCGGTGCACCAAGCCATTCATCGGCTGCGGGCCGAGGGGCTTATCGAGATCATCCCCCGCAAGGGCCTGTTGGTTCGCTTCGATTCCCTGCACGACATCCTTGAATTGATAGAAGCCCGCCTGGCCATGGAGCCCGAGGTGGTGGCGCTGGCCGCCGAACGCGCCACGGCCACGCAACTGGCCACGCTCAAGAACCTGCTGAACCAATCCAAAGCCTTGACCAGCCAGACCAAACGCGAAGCGTTCAGCCAGATCGACCACGCCTTCCACTCGTTGATCGCCACCGCGGCGAACAACAAATTCCTCGCCGACGTCCAGCGTCCCTTGCACGAACGCTCGAACCTGATGTGGCATTTGCGCGTCATGCCGGAAGACGGGCTGGTGCTGACGCAGCGCGAACACGAAGACATTCTCGAAGCCATCGTCAATAAAAACCCGCAGGAAGCGCGCGCAGCCATGAGAGCGCATTTGCTTTCGCTGCGGAGAAGAATTCTCAAGGCTTCGGAATAGGCGCAGCCAACAACGGCCCCCACCCGAAGCGCGGAGCCCTGAAGCCGCCGAGCATCCATAACGCCCCGTCAAGTCTTATATAAGATATAAGACATTTGCCTCAAACCCCTCCAGCCCTTACAATTGAGCTCAATAACACTCCTTCAATACCGGACTCAAAAAGGCACGTCATATGCTGGATACCTATCGCCAACATGTTGCCGAACGCGCTGCGTTAGGCATTCCCCCTCTTCCCCTCTCGGCAAAGCAAACCGCCGACCTCATCGAGCTGCTTAAAAACCCGCCCGCGGGCGAAGAAGCGTTCCTGCTCGACCTGCTGACGCACCGCGTGCCGGCCGGCGTCGACGACGCCGCCAAGGTCAAGGCCTCGTACCTGGCCGCCCTCGCCTTCGGCTCCGAAACCTGTTCCCTCATCGACGGCAAGAAAGCCACCGAATTGCTCGGCACCATGCTGGGCGGCTATAACATCAGCCCCCTCATCGAGCTGCTCGACAACGCCGAACTGGCCGGCACCGCGGCCCAGGGCCTTAAAAGCACCCTGCTCATGTTCGACGCCTTTCACGACGTCAAGGAAAAGGCCGACAAGGGCAATGCCCACGCCAAAGGCATTCTGCAAAGCTGGGCCGACGCCGAATGGTTCACCAGCCGTCCCGAAGTCCCCGAAAGCCTGACCATCACCGTTTTCAAAGTCTCCGGCGAAACCAATACCGACGACCTGTCGCCCGCTCCCGACGCGACCACCCGTCCGGACATCCCCCTGCACGCCCTGGCCATGCTCAAGAACAAGCGCGAAGGCGCGGCGTTCCAGCCCGAAGAAGACGGCAAGCGCGGCCCGGTCGCCTTCATCGAGTCGCTCAAGGAAAAAGGCCATCTCGTCGCTTACGTGGGCGACGTGGTCGGCACGGGCTCCAGCCGCAAGTCCGCCACCAACTCGGTGCTGTGGTTCACCGGCGAAGACATCCCCTACGTGCCCAACAAGCGCTTCGGCGGCGTCTGCCTGGGCAATAAAATCGCCCCCATCTTCTACAACACCATGGAAGACTCGGGCGCGCTGCCCATCGAACTGGATGTTTCCAAAATGGAAATGGGCGACGTGGTCGAACTGCGCCCCTACGAGGGCAAGGCCCTCAAGGACGGCAAGGTCATCGCCGAATTCACCATCAAGTCCGACGTCCTGTTCGACGAAGTCCGCGCCGGCGGCCGCATTCCGCTGATCATCGGCCGCGGCCTCACCGCCAAGGCCCGCGAAGCGCTGGGCCTGCCTCCTTCCACGCTGTTCCGCCTGCCCCAGGCCCCCGCCGATTCCGGCAAAGGCTATTCGCTGGCCCAGAAAATGGTCGGCCGCGCCTGCGGCCTTCCCGAAGGCAAGGGCGTGCGCCCCGGCACCTATTGCGAGCCGCGCATGACCTCCGTCGGCAGCCAGGACACCACCGGCCCCATGACCCGCGACGAGCTCAAAGACCTGGCCTGCCTGGGCTTCTCGGCCGACCTGGTCATGCAGTCGTTCTGCCATACGGCCGCCTACCCCAAGCCCGTGGACGTCAAAACCCACCACACCCTGCCCGACTTCATCAGCACACGCGGCGGTATTGCCCTGCGCCCGGGCGACGGCATCATCCACAGCTGGCTGAACCGCATGCTGCTGCCCGACACCGTCGGCACCGGCGGCGACTCGCACACCCGCTTCCCCATCGGCATCTCGTTCCCGGCGGGCTCGGGCCTGGTCGCCTTCGCGGCCGCCACCGGCGTCATGCCCCTGGACATGCCCGAATCCGTGCTGGTGCGCTTCAAGGGCGAACTGCAGCCCGGCGTCACCTTGCGCGACCTGGTCAACGCCATTCCCCTGTACGCCATCAAGCAAGGCCTGCTCACCGTGGCCAAGCAGGGCAAGAAAAACATCTTCTCGGGCCGCATCCTCGAAATCGAAGGCCTGCCCAACCTGAAGATCGAACAGGCTTTCGAGCTCACCGACGCCTCGGCCGAACGCTCGGCCGCCGGCTGCACCGTGCGCCTGAACAAAGAACCCATCATCGAATACATCAACAGCAACATCGTGATGCTCAAGTGGATGATCGCCAACGGCTACGAAGACGAACGCTCGCTGGCGCGCCGCATCAAGGCCATGGAAGCCTGGCTGGCTGATCCCAAGCTGCTCGAACCCGACGCCGACGCCGAATACGCGGCCGTCATCGAAATCGACCTGGCCGACGTGCACGAACCCATCGTCGCCTGCCCGAACGACCCGGACGACGTCAAAACGCTGTCCGACGTGGCCGGCGCGGTCATCGACGAAGTGTTCATCGGCAGCTGCATGACCAACATCGGCCACTTCCGCGCCGCTTCCAAGCTGCTCGAAGGCAAGCGCGACATTCCCACCAAGCTGTGGATCGCGCCGCCCACCAAGATGGACGCGCAGCAACTCACCGAAGAAGGCCACTACGGCGTCTTCGGCACGGCCGGCGCCCGCACCGAAATGCCGGGCTGCTCGCTGTGCATGGGCAACCAGGCGCAGGTTCGCGAAGGCGCCACCGTCATGTCGACCAGCACCCGCAACTTCCCGAACCGCCTGGGCAAGAACAGCAATGTGTACCTGGGTTCGGCCGAGCTGGCCGCCATCTGCTCGCGCCTGGGCCGCATCCCCACGAAGGAAGAGTACATGGCCGACATGGGCGTCATCAACCAAAGCGGCAAGCAGATCTATCAGTACCTGAACTTCGACCAGATCGAAGAGTACAAAGAGATCGCGGACTCCGTCGGCGTGTAAGCGCCGGCTCGGCGCACCGCCGCAATCCATCCCCCGCCGGCAGCCGCCGCGGGGGATTTTTTTCGCCCCCAAAATACCGCAATCGAGCCTAAAATAGCCGGGAGCGGAGCGAGCGCCGCCCACCCCGCGCAAGACCTTCCTCGGCTTTCCATCGTACGGAGCAAGACATGTCGACCAACACCCTGAACACCCTGAAAAAATTCAAGATAGGCAGCAAAAGCGCGAATCTCCATTCCCTGCCCGAGCTGGGCAAAAGCCTGGGGGTCGACGTCAGCCGCCTGCCGGTGTCCATCCGCATCGTTCTGGAGTCGGTCCTGCGCAATTGCGACGGCAAGAAAATCACCGAGGAACACGTGCGCCAATTGGCCAACTGGAAGCCCAACGCCCCGCGCAACACCGAAATCCCCTTCGTGGTCGCCCGCGTGGTTCTGCAGGACTTCACCGGCGTTCCGCTTCTGGTCGATATCGCCGCCATGCGCTCGGTGGCGCAAAAAGAAGGCAAGGACCCCAAACGCATCGAACCCATGGTGCCCGTCGACCTCGTGGTCGACCACTCCGTCATGATCGACTATTTCGGCACCAAAAGCGCGCTCGAGCAAAACATGAAGATCGAGTTCCATCGCAACAACGAGCGCTACGAATTCCTGAAATGGGGCATGCAGGCCTTCAACACGTTCGGCGTCGTGCCTCCGGGCTTCGGCATCGTGCACCAGGTCAACCTGGAACACCTGGCCCGCGGCGTGCACTTCGACGCCGCCAATAACGTCTACTACCCCGACACCCTGGTCGGCACCGACAGCCACACCACCATGATCAACGGCATCGGCGTCGTGGGCTGGGGGGTGGGCGGCATCGAGGCCGAAGCCGGCATGCTGGGCCAGCCGCTGTACATCCTCACCCCGGACGTCGTGGGCGTCGAACTCACCGGCGAGCTGCGCGGCGGCGTCACGGCCACCGATCTCGTCCTCACCATCACCGAACTGCTGCGCAAGGAAAAAGTGGTGGGCAAATTCGTGGAATTCTGCGGGCCCGGAACCGCCAGCCTGTCGGTCACCGACCGCGCCACCATCGGCAATATGTCGCCCGAATACGGCGCCACCATGGGATTTTTCCCCGTGGACGACCGCACCATCGAATATTTCAAGGGCACGGGCCGCAGCGACGACGAAATCGCGGCCCTCAAGGCCTATTTCAAGGCCCAGGGCATGTACGGCATTCCCAAGGCCAAAGACATCGACTACTCGCAACTGGTCAAGCTCGACCTGTCCACGGTCACGCCTTCGCTGGCCGGCCCCAAGCGCCCCCAGGATCGCATCGAGCTCGGCGACGCCAAAGACACCTTCGCCCGCCTGTTTTCCGAGCAATCCGCCAGCGGCTTCAACCAGCCGCCCGAACGGCTGGGGCAAACCTTCACCACCAGCGCCGGCACCAAGATCAAGAACGGCGACATTCTCATCGCCGCCATCACTTCGTGCACCAACACCTCGAACCCGAGCGTCCTGCTGGCGGCGGGGCTGATGGCCAAAAAGGCCGTCGAGGCCGGGCTCAAGATTCCCAAACACATAAAAACATCGCTGGCGCCGGGATCGCGCGTCGTCACCGAATACCTGACCAAGACAGGCCTGTTGCCCTACCTGGAAAAACTGGGCTTCAACGTGGCCGCCTACGGCTGCACCACCTGTATCGGCAATTCGGGCGACCTGACTCCCGACATCAACGAGGCCATCACGCAGAACAACCTGGTCTGCGCCGCCGTCCTGTCGGGCAACCGCAATTTCGAAGCCCGCATCCACCCCAACATCAAGGCCAACTTCCTGGCATCGCCCCCGCTGGTCCTGGCCTACGCGCTGACGGGCACGATGCAGCGCAACCTCATGACCGAGCCTGTCGGCAAAGGCAAGAACGGCGATGTATGGCTGGGAGACATCTGGCCCAGCAATGCCGAAATCCAGGCGCTGCTGAGCACGGCGCTGAACCCCGTCGCCTTCCGCAGCAACTACGCCCAGATCAAATCCAATCCGGGCAAGCTCTGGAAAAACATCAACGGCGTCGATGGCGACACCTACACATGGCCGGTATCCACCTACATTGCCGAGCCCCCGTTCTTCGACGATTTCGGCATGAAACCAGCGCCCATGCCCGCGGTGCGCAACGCCCGGGCTCTGGCCATTTTCGGCAATTCGGTCACCACCGACCACATCTCGCCCGCCGGCTCCATCAAAGAATCCTCGCCCGCCGGCCAATGGCTCAAGGCCCATGGCGTCGAAAAGCAGGACTTCAACAGCTACGGCTCGCGCCGCGGCAATCACGAGGTCATGATGCGCGGCACGTTCGCCAATGTGCGCATCAAGAACCTCATGATTCCCCCCAACGCCGACGGCAGCCGCTTCGAGGGCGGTGAAACCCTGCACCAGCCATCGGGCGAACGGCTTTCCATTTTCGACGCGGCCATGAAGTACATCGGCGAGAACGTCCCCAGCGTCGTATTCGGCGGCGAAGAATACGGCACCGGCTCGTCGCGCGACTGGGCCGCCAAAGGCACGCAGTTGCTGGGCGTCAAGGCGGTCATCGCCCGCAGCTTCGAGCGCATCCACCGCAGCAACCTGGTGGGCATGGGCGTGCTTCCGCTGCAGTTCAAGGGCCAGGACACCGTCGAATCGCTGGGCATCACCGGCGACGAAACCTACGACATCTCCGGCCTGGAAAACGGCATCAAACCGCAACAGGACGTCACGCTCACCATACACCGCCAAGACGGTACATCGCAAAATGTACCCCTGCTGCTGCGCATCGATACCGCCACCGAAGTCGATTACTACGAACACGGAGGCATCCTGCCCTACGTCCTGCGCGAATTGCTGGCCGCCTGAAGGCGCGCGGCACCACTCGGGGTTAAACTAGAGGCAGTCGGGTAAACCCCGCAACAGGCGGCATGCCATGCAGGCATGCCGCCCGCCGAATCGCTCGAAGCGCCTTTAACAGTTTTCAATCGTACCCACACATGCCCCGTATGCCTCTCCCTCATCACCACCGTCTGTCACGCGACACTCAGCGCCTGGCCAAGCTGGCCCAATCGCTGGCGCTCTCGGGCAGCCGGCTTGAAGACATCTACTGGGAAAACCTGCTCGGCGCCCAGCTTTCGCGGCTTTTGCAGGGCAAAAAAAACCAGGCCATCGAGAACGCGCTCGATTACCTCCTGGCGAACAATATCAACGCCTATGAAATCCTGATCGAACAGGCGGAAACGCATTCCGAGTCGGCCACGCTCCTGGCCGATGAACAAGCCTGCGACATCCTGCTTTTCGCCGCGCCCGTCGTCGTCTGGACACGCTACCAGTTGCCCGCGCAATACTCGTTGCGGCACAACCTGGCCGCCATCGAACAGCAACTGAAAACGCACATCGTGGCGCCGGCGGCAAAGCTGGCCCTGCTGGACGAACTGGTCGGCTTCGACCAGATGCCGCAGACTTTCCATGACACCTGGGCCTGGACCCAGCGCCTGGGTCAAAAGGCGCTCGGCCAGAAAGCCGAGGCGTGCGAAATCCGCAGCGCCCCCGCCAACGAAGGCATGCTGGCCGACGCCCGCTTCATCGTGGGCGCCATTGCCGTCCCCAAGGGCCAGCCGCTATTCCTGTGGCAAAGCGACGACGCCTCCGCCGTCACCCGCGAGCAGTGCCTGGAAAACTGGACGCAGGCCAGCGCGGCCACCATTACGCCCATGTTCACCGGCTGCTCCATCGAATACCTGCTGCCCGACGCCTATTACATCAATAGCCGCGAGGCCGACCGCCGCATACGCCCCCTGGCGCTCAAGGCCGCGGTCACCTGGCTGCAGACGGTGGCCCACCTGCCGGGCGACGAACTGCGCGCCACCATCGCGGCCTGCGGCGACAACGTCATCGAGGAATACCGGGTGGGCTTCAGCACCCAGCACAGCAACGACATCATCTATGGCAGCATCTGGCCCGTACTGAGCAAGGAAGAATCCGTCGCCGACAGCATTAACGCCGAACAGGCCGACATTCCCGACGAAATCGCCGCGCTGCTGAACGAAATGGGCGTTGTCGACGTGCGGCGCTTGTCGGGACTGTACACCGCCGAATTCTGCGACGACTGCGGCGCGCCGTATTTTCCCAACCCGCTGGGCGAAATGCTCCACCCCGAACTGCCCGAAGAAATCGACCTCGATCCGGTTCATCTGCACTGATCGCTCCGGGGCCTCGCCGGCCTGGCAAGGCCCCGCCAGCACGCAGGCTTTCACCATGCCAGCCGCCCCTTCAAGCTTCGACATTTTCTGCCGGGTCGTCGACAACTACGGCGACATCGGCGTGTGCTGGCGGCTTGCCCGCCAGTTGGCGCGCCTGAATACGCCAGCCCCGGTGAGGCTATGGGTGGATGACATGCGGGCTTTCGCCCGCATCGAGCCCGCCGTCGATGCCGGACGAAGCCAGCAAACAGCTCGGGGCGTGGAAGTCATCCACTGGTCGAACGACCTTCCCGAGCTTGCTCCGCACGACGTCGTCATCGAAGCTTTCGCCTGCGAGCTGCCTCCCCGTTTCGTCTCCCGCATGGTCGACCGGGACAGCCTGTGCATCAATCTCGAATACCTGAGCGCCGAGAAATGGGTGGAAGACTGCCACGCCATGCCGTCGCTGCAGGCCAATGGATTGCGCAAATGCTTTTACTTTCCGGGATTCACCCCTGCAACCGGCGGCTTGCTGCACGAACCCGGCTTGCTGGACGAGCGCGATGCCTGGCTGGCCAGGCCCGGCGAGCGCTGGCGCCTGCTGCAAAACCTGGGCATGCCGGCTGCCTGGGTGCAAGGTCTGCAATCGGGCTGGCGGCAGGCCTATCTGTTCTGCTACCCCAACGCGCCGGCCAAGGCTCTGGCTGAGGCGCTTGGCGGCCAGGCCGAACCCAGCGTGCTTATCGTTCCGGCGGGCGTCTACCCGTCCTTGAAGGATAAAGCCGCCAGCCACGTTCATGTCTTCGAAGCCCCCTTCGTATCCCAGGAGGATTTCGACCGCCTGCTATGGAGCAGCGACCTGAATTTCGTACGGGGAGAAGATTCGCTGGTGCGCGCCATATGGGCCGGCAAGCCATTTGTCTGGCAGATTTACCAGCAGGAAGACGCCGCCCACCTGGAAAAGCTGCGGGCCTGGCTGGACCTGTCGCCTTTCAGCCGGCAGGTGGAGCAATTGATGCTTGCCTGGAACACAGGGCAGGTTGCCGAGGCGGGCGCGGCGCTGCAAGCCTTGCTGGCCCCCGAAGCGCAGGCCGCGTGGAGCAGGCTGGCGATGCAGTGGTGCGGGAAACTGGCCGCCCAGACCGGACTGGCCGAGTCGCTTGTCGGCTTCTGCGCGAAAAACCGGGGAAAAGAGTAAAATTATTCGTTTTGTCAGTTTCGCTCCGGCCCCTGGTGGCCCATTCATGGAGCACTAAATTTTCCGGAGTAGTCATTAAAGATGAAAACAGCACAAGAATTACGTGTTGGCAACGTTGTCATGGTCGGCAGCGAGCCGCTGGTCGTTCTGAAGGCCGAATACAATAAATCGGGCCGCAACTCGGCTGTCGTGAAGCTCAAGTTCAAGAACCTGCTCACGTCCTCGGGCAGCGAGTCGGTTTACAAGGCCGACGAAAAATTCGAGATCGTCGTGCTCGAGCACAAAGAGTGCACCTACTCGTATTTCGCCGATCCCATGTATGTGTTCATGGACGAAGAATACAACCAGTACGAAGTCGAAGCCGAAAGCATGGGCGATACGCTGAACTTCCTGGAAGAAGGCATGACGGTGGAAGTCGTGTTCTACGATGGCCGCGCCATTTCGGTCGAACTGCCCACCATCATCGTGCGTGAAATCATCTACACCGAACCCGCCGTCAAGGGCGACACCTCGGGCAAGGTGCTCAAGCCCGCAAAAATCAACACCGGCGTCGAAATCGCCGTGCCGTTGTTCTGCAACATCGGCGACAAGATCGAAATCGATACGCGCACCAGCGAATACCGCAGCCGCGTCATGTAACGCTGCCGCCGTGCCCCGGGCCGGGCTTACTGCAGGCGATCGTCGTCGAGGTAATCCGGGATGGGCAGCACGGCAATGCCGTCGCGCATCAGCGACTCGCGCTCTTGCGAAGTCGCTGTGCCGCGAATGGCCCGGTGCTCGATTTCTCCTTCGTGCATGCGCCTGGCTTCCTGAACGAAATTACTGCCGACATTCTCGGTATTGCGCACCAGCTGGCGCATGTGCTGCATGACCTGAGCCTGCAGCCTGGCCAGTTGTTCGGCGCCGGGCGCTGCAACAGGATGCGCGTCGCCGCCATCGCCCGTGCGCGCCGCATCGCCGGCCCCAGGCTGGGCATCGCCTCTGCCGTGCCCCATGTTCAAGCGCGGCGCCGAAAGCTTGCGGCTGATTTGCGTGCTTTCGCACATGGGGCAGCTCAGCAGGCCCTTGGCTTGCTGGGTTTCGTAGTTGTCGTGCGAAGCGAACCAGCCTTCGAAGACGTGGCCGAATTCACACTGGAGATCGAATACTTTCAGGGACATATCCACTACTTTGGGGCGCAGCCGGGAAAAACAAGGCCTAGTGCACGGTTCGGCTAATTCGCCGAACGAACCGAACAGCACGCTAGTCACCGCATTATAAGCGCTGCGGCGCCCCCGCGCCGCCCTTATAGGCGCGGCACGGCCGCCAGCAGGCGACGGGTTTCGGCATGCTGCGGCGACTCCAGAACGTCCCGGGTGGCGCCCGTCTCGATGATGCGCCCGTTGTGCATGACCGCGATGCGGTCGGACAAATACTCCACCACGCCGAAGTTATGGGTGATGAATAAATACCCCATATTGAATTCTTCCTGCAACGCTTCAAGCAGCTCCAGTATCTGCGCCTGAACCGACACGTCCAGCGCCGAGGTCGGCTCGTCGCAAACCAGCACTTTGGGCTCCACCGAAAGCGCCCTGGCAATGGCAATGCGCTGGCGCTGGCCACCCGAGAACTCATGAGGGTAGCGCCGGATCGTGTCGCGGGGCAGGCCCACGCTGTCCAGCAAACGCTGGATGCGCGCCCGGCGATCGGCCCGCGAGCGATCGGGGCGCAAGGCCGCCACCCCTTCTTCCAGAATATCGCCCACCAGCATGCGCGGATTCAGCGAGGCATAGGGATCCTGGAAAACGATCTGCAGCGACTGGCGCAAGCGCTTCAGGCCGGCCCGGTTCGCCGTGAATACCGAGACGCCCTCCAGTTCGACCTCGCCGCCGACCTGCGCCTGCTTCTCGAGCAGGCGCATCAGGGCCTTGGCCGTGGTCGTTTTGCCGCAACCCGACTCACCCAGCAGCGCCAGGGTTTCGCCCGCCGCCAGCTCGAACGACACACCATCGACAACCGGCGCCATATCCCCGTACCGGCTGAGCAGGCCCTGGCGCCGTGGGTAGGCCACCGTCAGGTTCCTGACGGCGAGGACGGCGGTTGCCGCGGCCGTGTTCGAAGAAAGCCCAGGGAGCCGGCCGAGAGAATCCGCCCTGCCCGGGTCGGGCATTGCGGCTTCAGCGAGGCCCGCGGCGGTCCGGCCAGGCAGCGGTTCGCCGGGATTGAGCAAGGAGCGCCCGCGCTTGGCGAAGGTGGGGATGGCCGCCAGCAACTGGCGGGCGTAGGGATGGTCGGGCGAACGGAAAAAGGCCGGCGCATCGACAGTCAGGACGATCCTGCCGTCGCGCATCAAGGCGACATGGTCGGCAACCTGCCTGACCACGGCAAGATCGTGGGTGATCAGCAAAATGGCCAACCCCATTTCGCGCTGGACATCGGCCAGAAGCTGCAATATCTGCGCCTGCACGGTAACGTCCAGGGCGGTCGTGGGCTCGTCCGCGATCAACAGCCGGGGCTGCGCCGCCAGCGCGATGGCGATCATCACCCTCTGCTTCTGCCCGCCGGAGAACTGGAAAGGATAATCGTTGAAGCGCCGCTCGGGCTCGGGGATTCCCACCCGCCGAAGCCAGTCCACGCCGCGCTGAACCGCCTGGGCGCCCCGCAGCGGCGTGTGAGCATGCAGGACCTCCAGGATCTGCCGCCCCACTGTCATGACGGGGTTCAGGCTGGTTGAAGGCTCCTGGAAAATAATGCCGATCCGGCCGCCGCGCACGGCGCGCATGCCTGATTCGGGCAGGCGGTTCAGGTCGATCTGCTCGAGCTCGACCAGGCCGGCGGCAATCCGCCCCGCCTCGGGCAAAAGACGCAGCAAGGCCAGCGCCGTCATGCTTTTGCCGCAACCCGATTCCCCCACCAGCGCGAAGGTCTGCCCGCGCGCGACAGAGAGGCTCAAGGCGGCGACGGCATCGCGAACGCCCGTGTCGCTTTCGATGCGCACCGACAGATCACGCACCGAAAGCACGGTGGCGGAACCGGAAACATGGCTCGGCTCGTGCATCGTCATACCCCGTCCTCCCGCGGCGCTTGCGGCATGCTCCCCGCCGCGCGCCGCCCCGGACGCCGGGCGCGGAACCGGCGAACGCGCGGATCGAAGGCATCCTGCACCGCGTCGGCCAGAATATTGGCGGACAGCACCAGCGCCAGCAAGAACACGAAAGCCGTCAAAAGATTCCACCAGATCATGGGATCGCGCGACATTTCAAGCCGCGCGGCGTCGATCATGGTGCCGAACGACGGCGTGGTCGGATCCACCCCTATGCCCAGGTAGGATAGGACCGCCTCGTAGAGCACCAGTCCCGAGAACTCCAGCACCATGGTGATCAGGATGATATGCATGACATTGGGCAGAATATGCCTGAGCATGATCCGCCAGGAACCCAGGCCGAAGGCCCTGGCCGCCTGCACGTACTCCAGCTCGCGCAGTTTCAGGGTTTCGGCCCGCAGCAGCCGGCACAGGCCCGCCCAGCCCGTCAGCCCCAGAATCAGGCACAGCAGGAACAGGCGCAGATCCGCGCGCGCCGCGACGGTCGGAAACAGATTGGGATTGCTGTCGATATAGACCTGCATCATCAGGACGCACGCGGCGATCAGCAGCACGCCTGGAATCGAGGTGAGCGTGGTATAGAGATACTGGATGGCATCGTCGATCCAGCCGCGAAAATACCCGGCCGAAATGCCGAAGATCAAAGCCGGCGGCAGCATGGCCAGCGTGGTCAGGGTGCCGATGACCAGCGCCGTGCGCAGGCCTTTCAGCCCCTGGCGCAGCACGTCGTTGCCGGTGCGGTCGGTGCCCAGGACATGGTAGTCCAGGCTCAGGGAAACGGCCACGCCCGCCAGCACCGCCAGAACGCAGAACATGACCCACATGGCGCGCCAGGGGATGTCCGTTTCGCCTCGCCGCCAGCGCTGCCAGGCGCTGCGCCAGGATCCCTCGCGGCGCACGCACGCCAGAACCATCAGCGCCGCCATCGCCGCGCCGGCGGCCAGTCCGGCCGCGGCGCCGGCAATCGCGCGCCTGAGCACGTCGGCGCGGTGGTCGCTGTCCTGCTTCAAATACGTGCCGGCATGCTTGAGGCGCGGGTAATCGCGCACCGCCGCGCCATTGATGAACTGGGTTTCCTTGGTGAACTGCCGGATGGCCAGCGGCGCCGAATACGTGGCTTCGGATCGCCCCATCTGCGTCAAGGACAGCAGGTCGTCCAGCGCCGAGCGCAAAACCGGCGAATACACGGCCGGCGCACTGCCTGCGGGAGCCAGCAGGGGCCTGTAGTGCACGGAATCCAGCACGCCCAGCAGCACGAAGACCCCCAGCATCATTGCCGCGCACATGGCCGACGGACGGCGGCCCACGGTCGCCCAGGCGGCGCGCAGCGACGCACTGCGCGCCGCCTTGACCGCATACAGCAGCACGCCCGCCAGCAGGCAAAAAATAAAAATATCGGTCCAGAGAAAAACGAATTCAGGCATGGCGTTATTCGAACCTCACCCTGGGATCTGCCACCGTATACGAAATATCGGCCAGGATCAGCCCCACGATATAGAGCGCCGAGCCGAGAAACACCATGGCCCTCACGATGGAAAAATCCTGCGCGTTGATGGCGTCGATGGTGTAGCTGCCAAGGCCCGGAATCCCGAAGAAGGATTCCGAAATAAGGCTGCCCATGAACAGCAAGGGCAGCGCCGACACAGTGCCGGTAAGGATGGGAAGCAAGGCATTGCGCAGCACGTGCCTGAACAGCACGACGTGCTCCGCCAGGCCCTTGGCTCGGGCGGTGCGTACATAATCCTTGCCGGCCTCCTCCAGGAACAAGGTGCGGTAGAAACGCGCTTCCCCGCCCAGCCGGGAGACAATGCCGACCAGCACCGGCAGCGCCAGAAAACGCACGCTGGCCCAGCCGCCGATAAAGCCTGAATAGGGAACCCAGCGCAAGACCTTGGCGAACAGCCACTGCCCCGCGATGATGTAGAACAGACTGGAAATGGACAGCAGCACCACGCACAGCACCACGCCGTAGAAATCCAGCGGCGTGCCCCTGAAGAACACCAGCAGCACGGCCAGCACGATGCAGGCGAACAAGCCCAGAATGAACGTCGGCACGGCCAGGGCCAGGCTGGGCCACATGCGCTGCGCGATTTCATGGCCGATGTCCCGCCCCCCGTCGGAAAAGCCGAAATCGAAACGCAGCAAGGGCAGCGAACGTTCGTAGAAAATCGTCTCGGTCAAGGCGGCGGCGCCTTCGGCGTGGGCATTGAAGATCAGCGGCTTGTCGTAGCCGCGCTCGGCTTTCCATTTTTCGATGGCGTCCTGGCTGACCCGCTGGCCGCCTATGGACAGGCGGGCCATGTCGTCGGGCGTATTCACCGCGAAAAACAGCACGAAGGTCAGGAGATTCACGCCCACCAGAATCAGCACGCCGTACAACAGCCGCCGGACGATATAGCCGATCATGGACGCTCCTTCGAAGAAGCCGGATCGCCCAGGGCGGTCAGCGCCTCGCGGCGCCTGACGACACGATAGGCGGGATAGACGCCGACCAGCAGCAGCGCCAGCAGCAGCCACGCCGGCCACCATATGGGGCGATTCCACAGCCGGATTTTTTCGGCCCGCATTGCCGGGTCGATGCGATAGTACTGCAGGGTGTTGCGCACCATCTGCGTCGGCTTGGCATTGTGCACCCAGGCCTGGTAGGCGCCGCCCGACTTGGGAAAATAGCCGAACATCCAGGGCATGTCGGCCTGCACGATGGCCACCATTTTGTGAATGATCTCGTTCTTCTCGGGGCCGTCATCCAGATACCGCATCTGCTCGAACAGCCGGTCGAATTCGGGGTTGTCGTAATTGGAGGCGTTTTCCCCGCCCTTGCCCGCCTTGGCGTTGGGCCCGTACAGCAAGAACAGGAAATTCTCGGCGTCGGGATAATCGGCCACCCAGCCCCACATGAACATCTGCGTGCTGCCCCGGCTCATCTTGTCCTGGAAACGGTTGTAGTCGGTCGCCCTGACCTCGAGCTCGACGTTCAGGGCCTTGAGCTGGCGGCGCATCCAGTCCAGGGTGGCGCTGGAACCCAGGCCGCCGGCCGAGTCGAAATGCAGGATCAAGGGCTTGCCCGTGACCGCATCGCGCCCATCCGGATAGCCCGCCTGCGCAAGCAGGCGTCTGGCTTCATCCAGCGACCGTCGTTCGGCATGCCCGTCTTCATAGACGTACACGCTCTTGTTCAAGCCCTCGGGGGGTGGCTGGTAACCGAGTACGCTGGGCGGGATCGGGCCTTGCGCCACCTGCGCCTGGTCGTTCAGGAAGATGGACACATACTGTTCCCAATTGAACGCAATGCTGATGGCCTGGCGCAGCTTGCGGTTTTTTTCCTGCTGCTCGGGCGTTGCGCCCTTGCCCACCACCGGGTCGAGCCAGTTGAAACCCAGGTAGTAGATCTGCGCCTCGGTCGAGGTAAGCAGTTGCAGGCCATGATCCTTGTACAGCGCCGCCTTTTCGGCCGAATCGCCCGCCGCCACCCGCATGGCCACGCCGTAGCCGCCCCCATCGACCTCGGGAATATCGTAATACCCTTGCAGAAACTTGCCCATCAGCGGCACGCTTTCTTTTTCCAGGGAAAACACGATGCGGTCGATGAACGGAGTGGGCTTGCCGCAATCGGCCAGCAGCCCCGCCTGCTCGTCGCCGGGCGCGCCCTCGCACGGATAGGGATCGCCCCGGAAATTCGGGTTCCTGGCCAGGACATGCCGGCGGTTGGGAATGGATTCGACCAGCATGTAGGGCCCCGTTCCGACCGGCCAGGTATTCAGCGACAGATCGTGTTTGGCCATTCCCGGCTGGGCATAGAACCTATCGGCCTCCCAGGGTATGGGCGCCGTGAAGGTCATGGCCAGCCAGTACTTGAACTGCGGGTATTTTCCCTTGACCTTGATGCGCAGCGTATGGCTGTCAAGCGCCTGGACGCCGTCGAAGGCGTACTTCCGCAAATCCAGCCAGCCTCTTTTTGCGCCGGCGGCCTGGTCCAGCTTTTTAAGGCGCTGCCCATATTCGCGCATGCCCACGATATGCTCGGCCAGCACCGCGAACGCCGGCGACACCACCCGCGGGCTGGCCAGCCGCCTGAAGGCATAGACGTAGTCGTCGGCCGTCAGCTCGCGCGTGCCGGTTCGGGGAAAATCGGGAATGCCGAATTTGTCGTCCAGCTCGTGCTCGGCCAAAGGCCAATAGGCATAATTGCCCGACGCGTCGCGCGCGAAGGCCGGGTGCGGCGCGAACAGCACGCCCCGCTTGATGGGAATGTCGTACACGCTCAGGGCGACGGACTGGCCCGGCGCATCGTCGGGCAGGCGCCGGCCGTCCTTGTCGTAATAGACCGCAGGCACGACCGCGGCGGCCGCCTTGGGTATCAACCGATACGGGCGCGCCAGATAGGCGTATTGGTACAGCGGATCGTAGATCGAATAGGTAAACGGCGTTTCGTCGGTCGAGTAGGAGCTGGCCGGATCCAGGTACTTGGGCGAACGCTGCGCGAACGCGGTGTACAGCACATTGCGGCCGGCGGAATCGCGCTCGTACGGACTATTGACGGCGACTCGCGAGCAAGCCGCCAGAAGCAGCGCCAGGCACAGGCAACACAGCCGCTTGCCCAGCCGCCGCGCCGTCAGCATCGGCCTTTTTTCCAGCAGTCATAGCGCCAGGCCCAGGGCTTGACGGGATGGGCGTCCCGCCACAATCCCAACCTGGCCTCGCGCGCCTTTTGCTCCAGCCCCGGCAGCGACGGGTCGCGCATGAACTTGCCCCGCCCTTCCATATTGGCCCAGGCCATGCCGGCGGCAACCTGGCGCTGGCTGGCGGTGCCGCCGTCGGCGAGAGGCACGTCGCACACATTGCGGCCATACTGGTCTTTTTCGTAGCAATCCAGCGCCAGCGTCTTGCCGGCGATAAGCTCGGCCAGCGCTTTTTTCGAGGCCTGGCCCATGGGCTGGCCCGGACGTTCGCGGCTTTTGCCCGTTTCGGGGGCATCGATGCTGGCCATGCGCACACGCTGCTGCCGGCCATCCACCATGATCGTGAACGTATCGCCGTCGGCCACATGCACGACCTTGCCGCGCAAATGGAAGGCAATATGGTTGCGCTCGCCGCCCGAGGCATCGGCCGGATGCTCGTAGGCCTGCGCCGCGCCTTGGCCCGCCAGGGCCAAAACCAGCGCGGCCAGGCCAAGCCAAGCGGAATGCCGGTGCCCTGGCGGCCATTGCCCCACCACCCGGCACAACAAAAAATACGGCAATACCCTCATGACTTCCTCGCGTGAACCCGGCCTATGGCTACCGTGCTGTCTGGTTGATTCGAATATGCCGGCCAATCGGACGGCACGCCGGCCTGCCTTCGAAATATTAGCTGGATTATACGTACCGTCCCCGCCATGGTATAGGACTGCGCCGGAAACCTAGGCGTGCCAGGCTCTCTGGAAGATGGCGGCCGTGGCCATCTTGCCGGCCGTCACGCCATATACGCGCCCGCCCCCGCCCGAAAAACGCGACGCCACGAAGGCGTCGGCCACCATGGCCGTGGAATGGCGCCGCAAAAGATTGGCCTGCGCCAGCAACACCAGTTGCTGCGCCACGAACCGTGCCCTGGATTCCAGTTCCTGGCCATCCAGCCGGAAAGCTCCAGCCAGCTCGTCAACCGCCCGTTCCAGCAAGGGCTCTCCCGCGGAATCGGCCTTCAACGAGGCCAGCAAAGCCTCGGCCAGGTCCGGCTCGCGCCGCAGCGCCCGCAACACATCCAGGCACATGACATTGCCGGATCCTTCCCAGATGGAATTGACGGGGGCCTCTCGGTACAGCCGCGGCATGGGGCCGTTTTCGATATAGCCGTTGCCGCCCCAAACTTCCATGCATTCGGCCGTGGCCTCGATGGTGCGTTTGCAGACCCAGAACTTGGAGGCCGGCGTCAGCACCCGGCGATAGGCCCGCTCCAGCACGGAGCCGGTGTCGTCGAACGCCCGCGCCAGGCGCAAGGCCAGCATGGTTGCCGCTTCGCTTTCCAGGGCGAGGTCGGCCAGCACCGCGCGCATCAGCGGCTGCTGAATCAAAAGCTTGCCGAAGGCCATCCGGTGCTGCGCATGATGCAAGGCCTGAACCAGGGCCTGGCGCAACAAGGCGGTGCTGCCCAGCACGCAATCCAGCCGCGTGTACGACGCCATTTCGACCAAGATGGGAATGCCCCGGCCCGGCTCGCCGACCAGTATCCCATGAGCGTCCTGAAACTCGACCTCGACGCTGGCGTTGGAGCGATTGCCCATTTTGTCTTTGGCCCGCTGAATGCACACCGCGTTCCGGCGCCCCTCGGGATGCCAGCGCGGCACGAAAAAGCAGGAGAACTGTTCTTCGTGCAAAGCCAGAACCAGGTGGGCATCGGACATGGGCGACGAAAGAAACCATTTGTGCCCCGTAATGCGGTAGGCCCCGCCCCGGCCGCCGATGCCCAGCGGCGCCGCGCGCGTCGTATTGCTGCGCAGGTCGGAGCCGCCCTGTTTTTCCGTCATGCCCATGCCGACCATCATGCCGGTCTTGGTGGACAGCGGGCCGTCGGTTTCATCGTATTGCGGCGAATACAGCAGCGGCCTGATGGTTTCAAACCACGACTCGCCGCGCAGGACGGGAATAGCCGCCGAAGTCATGGTCGCGGGACACAGCGACCCCGCCTCGACCTGGCCGTGCAGCAGATACGTGGCGGCTCGCGCAACGTGCGCGCCAGGGCGGGGATCGGCCCACGCCGACGAGTGCATGCCCTGCTGGAAGGCCATGCGCATGAACTGATGCCAGCCTGGATGAAAAACCACGCGGTCGGCGCGCCGGCCGACGCGGTCGAAGATTTCGGCCTCGGGAGCGTGGCGGTTGATTTCGGCCGCCAGCGTCAGGGTTTCGCGGCGGCCCAATAGCGCGCCGTACTCCGCCAGCGCCGCCGCATGCCAGCCGGCCCCCTCGCGCTGCACAGCCTCCTGCAAGATGCGGTCGGTCTGGTACAGGTTGTAGTTGGCCAGGTCGGGAACCTGGTTCGTGATTTCATGGGTCGTCCAATTCATGATGCCACCTCGTCTTCTTGCAGCCGCCGCCCGGCTGCCGGCTCGACATACGCGCTGCACCCGGCGCCTGGATCCGTCAGATTTTTCATGGCTTCGCGACTCCTTGATAGGGGTTGACAGGCCCTAGAGCCAGCCGGATTTCCGGAACCGCCAGAACAGGATGCAGCACACGCCGAACGTTGCGCCCAGCACCAGCGGATAACCATAGGGCAGGCTCAGCTCGGGCATATCCTTGAAGTTCATGCCGTAGATGCCGGCGACGGCCGTGGGCACCGCCAGAATGGCCGCCCACGCGGCCAGCTTCTTGGTGATGTCGGTTTGCTGCGCCTGCCCTATCATGAGGCCGGCTTCAAAGGCAAAGGCCAGGGCGTCGCGCAGGCTGGCAACCATTTCGGTGACCCGCGTGACCCGATCGGCGACCTCGCCGAAAAAAGCGCGGCTGTCGGGATCGAAGTGCTTCATGTCGACGCGCGCCAGCCGCCGGCATATCTCGGCCATGGGCGCAATCGCCGTATACATGCGCAATAGATCGCGGCGCAGCTTGTACATTTTGCGCACGTCGTGAGGATGGAAGCCGCGCAGCAAAAACTGCTGCTCGATGGTTTCGACGCCCTTTTCCATATGGTTGATGGCAGCCACGTAATGATCGACCAGCAAATCCAGAACGGCCGACGCCACGTAATCGCTGCCGCGCCCCAATAATTCGGGCGAGCTATGCAGATGATCGCGCAACTCGGCATGGCCTTGAGTCGTGCCGCGCCGGATGGTGATAAGAAAATTGTGCCCCACCAGTATCTGGGTCTCGCCGAAACTGGGACGCAAATGAGCGACTTCCACCGTAATGGCGACGACCAGGGTAAGAACGTCGTACTCAATGATTTTGGGTCGGCGATGGGGCTCGATGATTTCCTCGATGGCCCGTCGGGGAAAGCCCAATTGCCCACCCAGATTGCGTATGTCCTCGGGCGACGGCTCTTTCAGGCCTATCCATAGCAAGCCGTCATCGTCGGCGATATGCTTGCCCACCTCCTCGAAAGGCACATCCTGCGCGGGCTGGCCGCGGCGATACAATACCGACGCGACAACGCAAGAAGCCGCGGCTTGATCTGGTGTGGGCATATCCGCCATGAAACTCCGTCCTTTATGCTAAAACTGTTTCCTGCCTGCCGCGGATTCCTTGCCATCCGCCCGGCCGCGCAAAAACGCCGGCATCGCCTCATGATATTGCAGCCGCAAACAATCCGAAAGACTTTACACCCCCGACTCCTGAAAGGAAATTTCGAATGACGGATCGCCAACTTGTCGTTGTAGCCGCCCTGACCCTGCTTGTTGGCGTTGCCGCGGGCGCATTCGGCGCCCACGGGCTAAAACGGATCATCTCGCCCGATCTGATGGCGGTATGGCAAACCGCCGTGCTGTACCAGTTGATCCACGGGCTGGGCCTGCTGGCCATTGCCGCCCTGGGAGCCCGGTTCGGGTCGCCGCTGCTGACCCTGGCCGGCGGCTTCATGTTTGCCGGCATCGTATTGTTCAGCGGCAGCCTCTACCTCCTTGCGCTGTCGGGCACCAAGTGGCTGGGCGCCATCACCCCCATCGGCGGCCTCGCCTTCATCATCGCCTGGGGCTTGGTGGCCCTGGCCGCCTACCGCGCTTCGTAAAGGAACAGCCATGAACGCCTCCGCGCCGGCTCAAGACCTTGCCGGTTTCGTCACCGGCCTGCCCAAGGCTGAACTGCACTTGCATATCGAGGGCACGCTCGAACCCGAACTGATTTTCGCGCTTGCCCAGCGCAACGGCATCGCATTGCCCTACCCTTCGGAGCAGGCCCTGCGCGAAGCCTATGCCTTCACCGACCTGCAATCCTTTCTGGATCTGTACTACGCCGGCGCAGGGGTGCTCATTACCGAGCAGGACTTCTACGACATGACCGCCGCCTACCTGCGCCGCGCCCGCGACGACGGCGTGCGCCATGCCGAAATCATGTTCGACCCGCAAACCCACACGGCCAGGGGCGTCGACATCCGCACCGTGTTCGCCGGCATCGCGCGCGCACTGCGCGACGCCCGCCAATCCTGCGGCATCACCAGCTACCTGCTGATGAGCTTTCTGCGCCACCTGCCCGAGCAAGCCGCTTTCGATACCCTGGAGGCGGCCCTGCCCCTGCGCGAGGAATACGCCGATCTCTGGACAGGCATCGGCCTGGATTCCTCCGAACGCGGCAATCCTCCGGAAAAATTCGCGCGCGTCTATCAGCGCTGCAAAGACCTGGGCTTTCGCCTGGTGGCGCATGCCGGCGAAGAAGGGCCGCCCTCGTATGTGCGCGACGCGCTGGACATCCTGCATGCCGAACGCATCGACCACGGCGTGCGCGCCGAAGAAGATCCCGCGCTGCTGCAGCGGCTCATCGACGAACAAGTGCCTTTTACCGTCTGTCCGCTTTCCAATTTGAAGCTGTGCGTGGTGGATAGTCTCGACCAGCATAATCTGGCCCGACTGCTGCGCCGGGGCGCGCTGGTCACCGTCAACTCCGACGACCCGGCGTATTTCGGAGGCTATGTGGCGCAAAACTACATCGCCTGTGCACAGACGCTGGGGCTTTCACGCGAAGAGCTGGCCACCCTGGCGCGCAACAGCATCACCGCCTCGTTCCTGCCCGGCGCGCAAAAACAGGCATTGCAGGGCGAGCTGGACGGTTATCTGAAAAAGGCGGTCTGAAGGCGGCGCTCTCTCGCAAGAATCGCTCTGCGCGCAAATAAAATGCCCCCACGCCACGCCGCCGCCCCTGAGGGGGCGCTTTTTTGCCTTGGGGGCGGCCCAGCAACAAAAAACCGCCTTTCGGCGGTTTTTTGGGAAGCCAATCGGTTATTAGATAACCTGGATGGACTTGGCCTGGGGGCCCTTTTGGCCTTCGGCGGCTACGTAGGAAACACGTTGGTTTTCTTCGAGCGACTTGAAGCCGGTGCCCAGGATATCGGTATGGTGAGCGAAGAGGTCTTTGCCGCCTGCTTCAGGCTTGATGAAGCCGTAGCCCTTTTCGTTGTTGAACCATTTGACGATGCCAGTTTCTGTTTGCATTATTTTGCAATCCTTCATAATTAAGAGCAACATGCTCTGTGGAACAGACTCTCAAGGAGAAGAATATAAGAGCAAAAAAGTACTGATATGGGTACTGGCTTGTACAAACATCAACGAACTTGAAAATCTGGCCTCATATCATATGAACTAAGCCCGAAAAAGTCAATTTAATTTGAAAAACAATGCCTTCCACACCAAAAAAACTTCCCCGGCGGTTTTTCAACCGGGAAACCACGCAAGTCGCCCGCGAACTATTGGGCAAGCTGCTCGTGCACTCGGTCGACGGAGAGCGGCGCATCGGCCGCGTCGTCGAAGTCGAGGCCTACCTGGGGCCCGCCGACCTGGCCGCCCATACTTCCAAAGGCCTCACGCCCCGCACCCGCGCCATGTTCGGCCCTCCCGGCCACGCCTACGTCTATCTGGTGTACGGCATGCATACATGCATGAACGTCGTCACCGAACCCGCGGGCACCGGCACCGCCATCTTGCTGCGCGCGCTCGAGCCGGTGCAGAACCTGGCCGGCAAAGCCAGCGGCCCGGGGCTGCTGTGCAAGGCCATGGGCATTACCCTGCAGGACTACGGGCGCGATGTATGCAGCGATGATTTTCATTTTGCCGAAGATCCCGCCGCCCAGCCTTTCACCATCGTGGAGCGGCCCCGCGTGGGGGTCGACTACGCCGGCGAATGGGCGCAAAAGCCGCTGCGCTTCTACATGGAAGGCAATCAACACGTTTCAAGAAAATAGGCGGGCGGACGCCGCCTGCGCAATCATCCCATGGCGGCGCCGCGAATGCCGTGGCCGGCCTGGCGCCTGAAGCCGGAGCGGCGACGCCGCGCAACTCCGGTCGCGCTCTTTTTCAATACGCGGCGTGGAAACGTTTGCGCGAGTGGGCTGGTTTTTCCAGTTCGTCAACCATGGCAACCGCATAGTCTTCCAACGACAGCCGGCTTTCGCCTTTGTCGTCCGTCAGCAGCGTATCGGTGCCCAGCCGGAACTTGCCGGTGCGTGCGCCGGGTTCGATGATCGCCGCCGGACTCAGCATGGTCCAATCCAGCGTATTTTCCTGCTTGAGCAATTGCAGGGCGTCATAAGCCCCCTGCGCCGTGGCTTTCCACTGCTCGGGGAACTCGGGCGTATCGAGCAGCAGCTTGCCGGGCGCGACCTCCAACGAGGCGGCGCCTCCCACCACCAGCAGGCGCGGCACGCCCGCCAGCTTGGTCGCCGCAATGATGGCTTTCACTCCCTTCACGTAATAGCCATGGATGTCGGCCTGGGCATGACCGCTGAAGGCGCAGATCACGGCGTCGTGGCCGCGCAGTTGCGCCGCCAGCGCCGCCTCGTCCATGACGTCGACCTTGAGCGCGACGAGGTTGGCGGCGGGCGCGATTTTCTCGGGGTGCAGAACCAGCGCCGTCACCTGGTGGTGGCGTGCCAAGGCTTCGGCCAATATCCTGGATCCGACAAAACCCGAGGCGCCTATCAGTGCAATCTTCATGAATTTCTCCGCAAATAACAGTTCCCGGCCAAAGGGCCGGGGCTTCTTGTTCACTATCTGGAAATCATCATCGCACAAGGGGGTTGTATAGATAAACAAATAAATCAATAATTCATTATTATTGATTTCTTATTAATTCCATTAAATCGGCATCATGGCGCTTCCGGGACAGATCGATCTCAACGACCTGCTGATATTCGACGCCGTCGTCGAAAGCGGCAATTTCACCGCCGCCGCCGAAAGGCTGGGCGTGGCCGCCGCCAAAATCAGCGTCGAAATCAGCCGGCTCGAATCGCGCCTCGGCATCGCGCTGTTTAACCGCACCACGCGCAAAGTCGTGCTGACCGACGCCGGACTGGCCCTGCACCGGCAATGCCAGCCCTTGCTGCGCGGCCTGCAGCGCGCCATCGACGAAGTCGGCTCGGGCAAATCGGAGCTGACCGGAACGCTGCGCATCAGCAGCACCGTCGACCACGCCGTGCAATCGCTGGCGCCGGCGCTGGCCCGATTCGCCAAACTGCACCCCGAACTGCACATCGACCTGCGCACCGACGACCGCGTCGCCGATCTCGTCAGCGAAGGCATAGACCTGAGCATACGCCTGGGCTGGCTGCGGGACTCGTCGATGCGCGCCGTCAAGCTGGGAGAGTTCGAGCAATATATCGTGGCCTCGCCCGATTACCTGCGCGGCAGAACCCCACCTTCGCGCCCCGAAGACCTCGTGGAGCTCGACTGGATAGCCCTGACCCTGCTTTCGGCGCCCCTCACATGGCGCATGACGCACCGCTCGGGCGAAGAGAAAACGCTGCATGTGAAGTCCCGATTCCGGGTGGATTCCCCGGCGGCATTGCGTTCGCTGCTGCAAAACGGCGCCGGCGTGTCGGTCATCGACCAGCACAACGCGCAGGAAGACATCAAGACCAGGCGTCTTGCATGGCTGCTGCCGGACTGGAAACTGCAAACCGGCGGAATCTACGCCATCTACCCGCCCGGCCGCCACCTCACCAACAAGGTCAGGACCTTCATCGACTTCTACCGAGGCTATCTCGAAAGCCTGGCGCCTTGACGGCCAGCGGGGATCGAATACCGGCACAAAGCCTGGTTTGCCCCGGCATGCGCGCACCGCCCCGGCTCCTTGATGCAACACACTTGCCGCGGCGGGCAGCATGCCCGATCAACGCAGCAGCACCAGGCGGGGCACGGCGCGCGGCCCGCAGCAAACCACCGCATTCTGTTCGTATTTATCGCCCAAGGCACGGGCCTCGCCGCGCGTCAGGCCCAGGACCAGGAAACTGGGTTCCGGCGGCCACGTTCCGTTTGGATGCCGGCCCGCACCGCTGAGGAACAAGCGGTTCATACCCCGCAAATCGTCGGCCAGCTGTCGCTGGCGCCGCGCGTTAAACCCTGCCCCGGCAAGCCTGCCAAAGGGATTGCAGGCGGTCAGGTAGGCGCTGCAGTCGACGCCATGCCGCGCCTGCAGCCGCGCGAGCGGCTCGCTGAACCGGCCGATCGACAAGTAAAAAGGCGCATCGTCCTCGACACCGTATTCGGTTTCACGATAGGCCTTCAGGGTTGAAGCATCGATGCAGGAAATAGCCACCCCCTCAAAACAGGTTCCAGGCATTGATTTTCATGCCGGATCTCGGCGCGCCATGCATGGCGCGCCGGGCTGATCTTACCAGCCAGACCTGCCCGGCCGTCTTTGCCACGCCGAAAAAGACATCAAAAAAAAGTTGTGTTATAGTTATGCCTCTTTACAGCGGCTGTAGCTCAGTTGGATAGAGTACTTGGCTACGAACCAAGGGGTCGTGGGTTCGAATCCTGCCAGCCGCGCCAGAATTGCACTAGTCTTATCAACTGGTTTAAAACCGCCTAGAGTTCCAACTCTCCAGGCGGTTTTTCTTTGCGTGAAAGCAATCCGTCCACGAGGAATCCGCCCACAAGGCAAGCCCGCAAATCGTGGTTCGCATGCAATCCATCCGCATGGAATAAACTTGCCTACGCCACTACGGCCAAGACGCACGCAAAAAGGCAGGAAAATACCAATGCAAGACAGGCTGGCGGCTTTCTCGTACGACTACGCCCGGGTCGAGGCGGTCGTGTCCGAACACATCCCCCGATGGCGCCAAATGGGCTTTGACGCCGTCGTCGCCATTGCGCGGGGCGGGCTGGCGCCGGCGCTGATGGCTTCCACCGCCCTGGGGCTGCCGCTGTTCGCCCTGGCCTACGAGCGCCGTTCGCGGCGCGTTTCCTGGTTTACCGCCCAGTCTCCGGCCGGCGGCGCGCGCCTGCTGCTGGTCGAGGACATCGCGGGACGGGGAACCACCCTGCTGGACTGCCGCGACTTCCTGACCGCCGCCGGGCACGGCATCCACGTATTCACGCTGGCCTACGATGGCGACTCACGCATCCAGCCGGATTCCGGCACGCGCATGCCGCCGGGATGGCGGGCCTGGTTCCCCTGGGAGCGCGAATCGGTCACGCCCGAGTTCGCCGCCACCAATAATCAGCCCGGCAAGCCCGAGCACGAATACGCCTCGTGGGCCATCGACCTGGACGGCATCCTGCTTGCCGACCTGCCCGTCAGCCTGTATGAAAGCGACCTGGCCGGCACACTCGGCAGGCGCGACCACATGCCGCCCAGCACCATCCTGCCCGATCGGGATCTCTCCGGCCTGACCATCATTACCGGCCGGCCCGAACAAGACCGCCAACGAACCCGGGACTGGCTCGACCGCCACGGCTTCCACGGCCCGCTGGTCATGCGCGACGAATCGGTACACGCCGCCGCCCAGACCGCCGAGCACAAGGCCAGGGCCATCATGGCCCGCGGCCATACCCATTTCATCGAAAGCGATGCCGTCCAGGCCCTGGAAATCGCCCGCCGGGCCACGGTGGCCCGGGTTTTCTGGTGGAATGGCGAGACCGCCCTGGCCGTCTATGCCAGCGAAGCCCCGGAACTCGGAGGGGTCTAGGGTCTGGGAGCATGGACGGCTGAAATCCCGGACAAAACGCCGAGCGCGGCGGAAGGGCCCATACCGGCTCGAAGGCGATGAAAAGAAGATCGGGAATTCGGCGGGCGTCGCCGGCAAGGCTGGCAATTGTGGCATTATTCAGGTAAATGCCGCTTATGCACCGGGTCGAGAAAGCGGCCTAGACGGCGAGGGATGGTCATGCGGATTCACGACAAGTCGAAGGGCTACCATACGGGCGCGAAGGACTACGTGGCCGGACGGCCGGGCTATCCGCCGGAGGCCGTGGCCTGGTTGCGCGAGGTCCTCGGGCTGGCTCCAGGCCGCAAGGCTCTGGAGGTCGGCGCCGGCACCGGCAAGTTCATCCCGACTTTGCAACAGACTGGCTGTGAAATCACGGCGCTCGAACCGATCGCCGTGATGCGGGAGCAACTGGTTGGCGCCCATCCCGGGATCGTGGCGCTTGCCGGTGCAGCGGATACAATCCCGCTTCCCGACTCATCCATGGACGCTGTGGTTTGTGCGCAGGCCTTTCACTGGTTCGCGACCGCAGCGGCGGTTACCGAAATGCGCCGCGTGCTCGTGCCCGGTGGCGTACTGGGTCTGATATGGAATGGACGGGACGAAGACGTGCCCTGGGTGGCCGCTCTGTCCGAAATCACAAATCGGCGCGAAGGAGACACGCCGCGCTATCGGACCGGCGCATGGCGCAATGCCTTTCCAGCGCCTGGCCTGGAATTCATCGGCGAACGGCATGTCCGGAACAGGCATGTCGGGACTGCCGAAAAGGTCGTCCTCCAGCGTACGCTTTCGGTGAGCTTCGTCGCGGGGCTGCCGGAAGACGAGCGCGCGCAAGTGGAACGAGAGGTGCGCGAGCTGATCTCGCAGACGCCCGAGTTGGCCGGGGGAAAAGAGGTCGCTTTCCCTTATGAAACGAGCATGTACGCCTACCGAAAAGTTTGACCTCGATGCTCGCCTGGAAACATTGTGCGCGCGATACGGACGGCCCAACCAGCAGCGTTGG
>CALMPB010000312.1 GCA_937871985.1 uncultured Burkholderiaceae bacterium | reverse complement strand
TCGGCCTAGCCGACCGCCAGCTTGTCCTGCACTTCGACCACACCAGGCACCGCCCAGGCCGCCCGCTCCGCGGCGCCACGTTCAACCCAGCTATTGACCCGGCCGCTCAGTACGACCTTATGGTCATGCACGCTGACTTCCACGCGGTTGGCCTCGACCAGAGCACTGCTCAGCAGCGCTTCCTCGATCTTCCGCTTGATGTCGCCCGCGTGCACGGAGGGCGCCACTTCGATCAGGTTCGATACGCCAATCACGCCTGAAAGCTTGTGGACCGCATGCGCCGCCGCTTCGCGTTGATAGAACCACTCGACGGAGCCATTCAACGTCACCCAGCCCTTGTGCACGGACACCTGGACCTTGCCACCGGGAATCGTCGAATCCCAGGCAATAATGCTGAGTGCCCGCGCTGCGATCTGGTCGTCCGCAAGCTGCTTGTCCGCAGCCATCCGCACCTCGATCTCCTGAGCGATTCCGCGGACTCCCTTGACGCGTTGAACCGTTTCCTCGGCGGCCAGCTTCTGCGCGAAAGTGCTGACATGCCCCGTCAACGTCACTACGCCGTTCTCCGCCACCACGCCTATGTGCAGATTATTGACGCTGGGCTCGAATTCCAGCGTCCTTTGCACCCTATCCCGCAGTTCCGCATCGATCATGATGCTCTCCTGAATGCTCGCGATTGAACCAAGTCCAGCCCAATTCGGAATCGCCGAGCCCGGTTGCGGCCATATGATGATTCCCCATTCTTGGTCTGGGCCTCCAGCACATATTGATCCTTGCTCGCGGGCTCTCGTTGATTTTTGTCATGTGAATATGGGGCAAAATCGCGGCGGCTGCCCGTCCCGGCTCCAGACGCCTCGCCTCGCGCCATTCTTGACAACGGTCAATATTCCGGGCGCGCACCCTCCGATACTGAGTATCCGTCCCCCCAACTACGCGGAGCTCCAGCATGTATCAAAAAATTCTTGTGCCCATAGACGGCAGTCCGACTTCCGAGCTGGGCCTGAAGGAAGCCATACGAATCGCGCGGGCCACGCGCGCCCGCCTACGCTTGATTCATGTCATCGATGAGCTCTCGTTCGCCTTTACGGCCGACGCGTACAGCTATCGCGCGGGCGAGCTGTTGGACCTGGTCCGAAAAAACGGCGCTAGGGTGCTCGAAGCCTCGCTGGAGAAAGCCAAAGCAGCGGAGGTGGAAGCAGACACGGTGCTATATGAAAACCTCGACAGGACCGTTAAACAAAGAGTGCTGGATGAAGCCTTGGCATGGAAGGCGGACTTGATCGTCATCGGCACGCATGGACGCCGGGGACCGAGCCGCCTGGTGCTGGGAAGCAGCGCCGAGGGCATCATGCGCGGCGCCGCCGTACCTGTGCTGCTGGTGCGCGCCCCCGAAGGCGTCGCGTAGACCCCAGGGGCTCCTGTGAGCTTGCCGCAAGAAATCTGTGCGCGAGTGATGGCCGACCGTTATGCCGGGCCGGACGAGATCTCGGCGCGGCAGATCTACCTACGGGTGGCTCGCGCATTGTCCAAGGCCGAGCCTGCGGAGCTGCGCGCCCCCATCGCGCAAGCCTTTCTGCGGAACATGACGCTGGGTGCGATCGGCGCCGGCCGCATCATGGCCAACGCCGGCCGGGACATCCACGCGACCATGGTCAACTGTTTTGTGCAGCCGGTCGGCGTCGGCGCACCCGGCCTGTCCTTCGAGGCGGGTCTGGATGAGGCCTGCAAGACACTAGCCATGGGCGGCGGAGTCGGCTATGACTTTTCGCCGCTGCCGCCATCGTCGGCAGACCCCGTGATCTATGGTTCCACGCCCGCTGTCTGCCCAGCCATTGACAGGTACGATTCGGCCTGCGCCCGCCTGGCATTTCAAGGAGGCAGACGAGGCGCGCAGATGGCCGTGCTCGCCTGCAACCACCCCGACATTTTCGAATTCGTGCGTGCGAAACATGGCCGGTCGCGCTGGACGACTTTCAATATTTCGGTCGCGGTTACCGACGCGTTCCTCACCTCCGTCCAGCAAGACGGCGCATGGCCGCTGCTGCACCCTGCACAACCTGATTCGCGCGGTACTGCCAGGGTTGCGGTGAAGCGGCCCAACGGACTATGGCAGTATGGCCAAGTGTCAGCCCGAGCGCTTTGGATGGCAATCATCGAGCAGGCAGTACACAGTTCGGAGCCCGGTATCCTGTACATCGACACCATAAATGGGGCGAACAATCTGCGCGCAGTCGAAACCATACGGGCCACCAACCCATGTGGTGAACAGCCTCTTCCAGCGTACGGGTGTTGCGTGCTGGGTCCGATCAATCTCACCCGCCTGGTCAATCGCCCGTTCGGCCAGGGAGGAAGGCCATCGGTGGATTTGACACGATTGGGTCAATTGGTTCGGACACAGGTACGCATGCTGGACAATGTAATTGATTTAACTGAGTGGCCGCTTCCCGCCCAAGCTGCGGAAGCGCGTTCCAAGCGTCGGGTCGGAATAGGAGTGACAGGCCTGGCGGACATGCTCGCCATGATGCAACTTCGTTATGACGGAGAACCCGGGCGACTGGCGGCAAGAGCCGTTGCACGCTGTATTCGCGACAATGCCTATGCGGCATCTGCCGCGTTGGCTGCGCAACGAGGACCTTTCCCCCTTTATCGCCCCAACGATTACCTGGCCCCCGACGCGATCGGCAGCGCACTCCCTGTGGGGGTCCGGCAAGCAATTGCTTCGCATGGCTTACGAAACAGCCACCTGGTTTCATTCGCACCTACCGGCAGCGTCAGCCTTGCCTTCGCGGATTGCTGTTCCAGCGGCATCGAACCCGCCTTCGACTGGACATATCGCCGTTCCCTTCAATTGCCAGACGACAACACAGCGGAAATGGTCGTGGAAAACCATGCATGGCGGCTTTGGAAGCACTCCCAGCCTCCCGGCTCCTCACTTCCAGAGTACTTCAGAAAAAGCGCGGATATCGCGCCGACAGACCACCTGCTCATGTTGGCGGGCATGCAACCGTTCGTAGATGCCGCCATCTCAAAATCCGTCCCTGTACCCGGCAATTTTCGTACGGAGGATGCTCAAGAATTGTTCATGTTGGCTTGGAAAATGGGGATAAAGGGCCTGACACTGTTCCGGCCAGATGCACATTTGGCCTCGGTAATGACCTCCTCCGCCAACGTATCAGCATTTGAATGTCCAACGCGTCGTCCCGATACCTGCGGCTAGCGCAGCCACATGACTCCGTAGCATTTTGATGAAGTCTAGTGAGTTATAGAGAGGGGAACTTATGTGTTTGAGAGCGCGATGGCGGCCTGTACAGCCCTAGGAATTCTCTGACTATTTGCATTAACTTCTCCAGTAGTGGCCGCACAACACGCTCTAGCATCACAGGCGCTACAAAAGGCGAACTTTGACATAAATCTCATCTACCCGAAGATTTGGCTTCCCAGAAAAGGCGAACTTTTAGCGCTCAACAAATCGCCGCGTCTCCTGCGATCGAAAAGGCGAACTTTATTCCTGCTGCTCAAACCCTGAGCAGCAGGAATAAAGTTCGCCTTTTTTGTTGAAGTTCGCCTTTTGGATTTGGTGGGCAACACCTGCTATTTCGCGGGCATCTTCTCTTATTCTTTGCGGATGGACGGCCTGCAGGCTGAAGAAAGGCGAACTTTGCGATAAACGCGATTAAATCAGCGCGACAATCCAAGCCGGCAACTTTGGGGCATGCCCGTACAGGCATTGGGGAAGAGACACGGGCGTCTCGATCTCTCAGCTATAAGTTGGGAGTTGCAAGAGAAGAAAGCCGTGCCTTGCCCGGAAGGCCCGGGGGCCCTGTGGTCAGTGGCCGCTTCCGGCCAAAACCGGTCACCCATCACCCGACACCGGACAGTGCACAGATGCCGTGAGATGGTATTCAAACCTTCACGTTTGCGGCTTGCGGACGAGCAAAGTGGCAAAACCAAGCGCTGCTGGCAATAGGGCTGAGCCCTTTTGCGTGTACCCCACCATGCCACGCTGATGAGCGATGCGTCGTTGCATATGCGCTGCCGTGAAAATCACGATCAGTGCCGCAGCGGTGTTCAGCGCCACCGATATGACACCCAAAACGATAAGCCGCATCGCGACATGGCCTGCTTTCACGTCGATGAACTGCGGGATGAAGGCGAGGAAGAACAAAGCCGTTTTCGGATTTGTGGCTTCGACAATGAACCCCTGAATTGCCGGGTTGCCGCGACCCCGAGTGCTAGGCACGCACTGAGAAACGCCGGCGGGGTGCCATGTTTTGCAAGGATGAGGTACTTGTCGCCCTGCCCTTTTTCCACCCCTGCCGGCCCCACGTATTCCAGAACGGCCTGCCGAATTCCTCGCCGCCGATGCGCCCAAGCACATCATTCTTGCGAACCGCGTCCTGCAAGGTCTCGGCCACGCTCGCGAGCACCTTGTCCCCACTCTGGTGACCGTGCAGGTCGTTGATGCGCTTGAAATTGTCCACATCGCAAACGATGAGTGCGACCGAGACGTCTTCGCGTGAGCGCAGCGACCGGACCCGCGCCTCAAAGCCTCGCCGGTTGTTGCTGTGTCCGGTAAACGCTCCGGGGCGGGCAGCGCAGCTTGTCACTCGCGCAGCATCACACGCTGCCAGCCAACTCGGGCACGACCTGGAACAGGTCTCCCACCAAGCCATAATCCGCCACGCCGAAAATCGGCGCTTCGGGATCCTTGTTGATGGCGACGATGACCTTCGAGTCCTTCATGCCGGCCAGGTGCTGGATGGCGCCCGAGATACCAACCGCCACGTACAGCTGCGGCGCGACGATCTTGCCGGTCTGACCGACTTGCCAGTCGTTAGGCGCGTAGCCGGCGTCGACCGCGGCGCGCGAAGCGCCAAGCGCCGCGCCCAGCTTGTCGGCCAGCGGGTCCAGGATCTTGAAGTTCTCGGCGCTGCCCAGGCCGCGGCCGCCGGAAACGACGACGCGCGCGCCGGCCAGTTCCGGACGGTCGCTCTTGGCGACTTCACGGCCCACGAAGGTGGACAGGCCAGAATCGGCGACGGCGGCGACGTCTTCCACCGAAGCCGAACCGCCCTGCGCGGCCACGGCGTCAAAGCCGGTGGTGCGTACGGTGATGACCTTGACGGCATCGGCCGACTGCACCGTGGCAATGGCGTTGCCGGCGTAGATCGGGCGCTGGAACGTATCGGGCGATTCCACGCCGATGATGTCGGAAATCTGCGCCACGTCCAGCTTGGCGGCCACGCGCGGCGCCACGTTCTTGCCCGAGGCGGTCGCGGGGAACAGGATGTGGCTGTAGCCCGAGGCCACGGCCAGCACCTGGGCGGCGACGTTCTCGGCCAGGCCGTCGGCCAGCTGCGGCGCGTCAGCCAGCAGGACCTTGGCGACGCCCGCAGCGGCGGCGGCCTGGTCGGCCACGGCGCGCGCGTT
>CALMPB010000311.1 GCA_937871985.1 uncultured Burkholderiaceae bacterium | reverse complement strand
TAACCGCCACCGCGCAGAAAATCTCGAACAACCTGACAGGCGGGCAGTAGGGCTGAAAAAACGGAGCGGATGTCCTTGCCGCTGGATCCGTATCGATTATTCCGTTTTATTGGCGCCGGCCTGGCGCTTTTTTCTTGCCCGCGCGATCGGGGCCTGCGGAGGCAAGCCGCGCGCGGTTTCAAGCAATAGCGAACGCAGCCAGGCAATGGCCGGATCGCGTTCCTGGAACTTATGCCATTGGAGATTCTCGGAAAACCTGGGTATTTCGATGGGGCAGGGCAGCAGCTTGAGCGGGAAGCGTGAAGTCATCTGCCGCGCGAGCCGGGTCGGCAGCGTGGCGATACGGGATGTGCCCACGAGCAGATCCGGGACAAGCGTGAAACTCGGCGCGATCAAGTCCTGGCGGCGCGTCCGGTTGCCGCTTGCGATGGTCTTGGCATCGAAAGTAATGCGCCGTCCCCCGCCCCATTCGACGCCGACGTGAGCGGTGTTGAAGTACTGGTCGGTGGTAAGGGTCTTGGCCTCCAGCGGATGTTCGGTGCTTGCCAGGCATGAGAAATCGTCTTCGAACAGCAATTCGCTGGGGTGGCCCGGCACCATTGCGAACTCCGGAGCGATCAGTAGATCTATCTCGCCGCCGTTCAGATGCTCCGGTGTTTGCGGGCTGATGGAGCGCAGATCGAATTGCATCAGGGGCGCCAATGTTTCCGCCTTTCTCATGGCGGCGGAAAGGAAAACACTGATCACATAGTCGGAGGCTTCGATTTTCAGGCGCCGCGTCGAGGAGCGTGGGTCGAAGCCGGGCCTGGTATGCGTAATGGCCTGTATCTGCAGCAGGACGTCGCGCACCGGCTTCTCGAGTTCGGCGGCCAGCGGCGTCAGCACCTGGGTCTTGCCCACGGGAACGAGCAGTTCGTCTTCGAAGTAATTGCGCAGGCGGGCCAATGCGCAGCTCGTCGCCGGCTGGCTGAGAAACAGGCGATCGGCCGCCTGTCCCACGCTGCGCGTGGATAGCAGGGCGTCGAGCACGACGAGCTGGTTCAGGTCGAGTTTGTTATAGCGCATGGGATATACATTTATTCAATAAATATTATTGATTTAAATAATAAATTTTGCAAATGGAATGGCTTGTCCAATAATCCCATCAAACAGCGCAGCGCTGGCTCCTGCGTTTGGTCAAGCCACGGATTTGAACGCGTGGATCGGCCAGCCATGGTGCCGGACGTTGTTCGATTCAAAAAACAAGGAGACTCTCATGACCATGCATTGTTTGCGAGCACGGCTTGCGCTGGCGCCTTCGGGGTGCTTCGGCCGCGCCGGGCGTTGCCAATAAATCATCGATCGAGGAAAACATGACGCAGACATATCGCAGCGGCAGAAGTGTGCTTGCCCAGTGGGGCCTGGTTGCATGCCTGACCTTGATCAGCATGCTGGCGCAGATCGACAAGAATATTCTTGTATTGATGGTCGGGCCGATCAAGCACGACTTCGGTGTCACCGATGTCCAGATCAGCTTCCTGATCGGCGCGGCCTTTGCCGTAGCGAATATTGTGATGGGGTTGCCGGCTGGATGGCTGGCCGACCGATGCAATCGAAGGGTGGTCATATCGGGGGCCGTGCTGCTTTGGTCGTTGGCGGTCATATCCAATGCGGCCGCCTCGATATTCCTCGTGTTGATCATCGCCCGTGTGGTGGTGGGAGGCGCCGAGGCGCTTATTTCACCGGCCTCTTATTCGTTGATCCGCGACGGCGTCGACGAGGGGCGGCGCGCACGCGCCTTGTCGGTCTACACCATGGCGCTGATGCTGGGCACGGGTTTGTCCCTGGTGCTGGGCGGTCCGTTGATCGGAGCCATCGAGGCGGCGGGTGTGCATTCGGTGCCTCTGATAGGCGCCGTTTCACCATGGCAGGCCACCTTGTTTGTGATCGGCCTGGTGGGGATTCCGTTGGCATTTATCGTCTTTCTTCCCAAAGATCCCGGAAGGCCGCGGGAAACCGGCGATGACAAAAAACACAGTTTGGCCGACATCGTCCGGTACTTGAGCAATAACCGTGTGATCTTCCTTCCTCTACTGGTATTTACCGTCGCGCTGTCCATGGTCACTTCCGGCCTTGGCAGCTGGATGCCGGCCATGGCTGCGCGCACCTTTCACATGAGCATGCGTGAATTCGGCCTGGTCCAGGGCGGGCTGATGCTGGTCATGGGGCCGTTGGGATTGTGGTTCGCCGGCCAGGCCATGGATAAAAAGGGCAAGAGCCGGCTTTCGGACGTGGCGTTCGTAGGTGTGGTCGTCAGCGTAGCCGTCACGGTGCTGACAGTATCGTTGTGCCTTGCGCGAACCGTGACGACGTTCTGGATAGTGGATGGCATGGTTGTGTTGTTTTCGTGGACATTCATGGCGGTCACCTCGACGGTGGTAGCCAGGTACGTATCTTCTTCCAGAGTGGGGCTGATCATGGCCTTGATTCTTGTGCTTAACGGCCTTATCGGCCAGGGCCTGTCGCCCACGCTGATTGCGCTAGCCGGCAAGTATCTCTATGCGGATCTTGCCAATGCATTGCCGGCCGGAATGGCCACGGTTTTCGCCGGTTCCGGCATTGTGGCGATTGTCGCCGCCTTGATGCTGCATCGACGGTTCCTGAAGCAGCAGACGAGCGCGGGCGGTTTGCCGGCGCCAGTGTTTAGTGGAGAGCATTGATGAAGTGGGATGTGATCGTCGTGGGCGCCGGCCCCTCGGGCCTGACGTTGGCGGCCGAGCTGGCCGGCGCGGGGGCCAGGACGCTGGTGCTGGAACGGCGTACCGAAGGCGTGCAGTCCAGGGCGGGAACCCTGCTGCCCCGGGTGCTGGAACTGTTCGACGCGCGCGGCATTGCGGACCGGTTCATCAAGAAAACTAGCGAGATTGCGCCTTTCCCGTTCCGGCCGTCGCATATCTGGGCGGGCTTTCATCCCATAGACTGGCGCTATCTGGAAACCCGCTTTGGCTTTACGCTGGGGCTGCCGCAGAATAAAACCGAAGAAGTCTTGTGGGAATGGGCCGGCGAAAGCGGTGCGCAGATACGGCGCGGCTCGGAGGTTATAGCCGTGCGCCAGGACGACGATGGTGTCGAGATTGATGTGCATGATGCGGACGGCAACACGTCGACGCTGAATGCAAGCTATCTTGTCGGCGCCGATGGCGGCCGCAGTGTCGTTCGCTCCCAGGCGGGGTTCTCGTTCGAGGGGCATTCGGGAACGTTTCGCGGCATTGTCATCGATGCCAGGTTGAAGGCTCCATGGCCCGGCGGGCGCATCAATGTAGACAATGAAATGGGCTGGGTGCGCGGCTATGTGTTCGGCGAAGGTATTACGCGCTTCAATATCGTGCATCGCGACCGCCGCCATGCTCCCAAGGACGAACCGGTGACCCTGGAAGAAGCCTTGCAGTGCATACGCGACGTCCATGGCACCGACTACGGCATCACGGATTACAGTTGGGCGTCCCGCTTCGACGACCAGATGCGCGCGGTGCCCAGCCTGCGCCGGAAGCGGGTTTTCCTGGTGGGCGAATCGGCCCGCATTCATTATCCGGCCAGTGGCGTGGGCATGAACTTTTGCTTGCAGGACGCCTTCAATCTGGGCTGGAAGCTGGCCAGCGTGGTCAATGGCTCGGCCGAGGAGTCGGTGTTGGACAGCTACGATCAAGAGCGCCTTCCCGTCATGCGGGCTCTGCTCGAAAGCGTGAAGACACAATGTGCGCTGCAGTTCAATTTCGAGCCCGATGGCGTAGCGCTCAAGCGCCATATGGCGCGCAACATCATTCCGCAGCCCGATGTCCAGCGCAAGCTGGTGCTGGAGCTGTGCGGCCTGGAAGCGCCATATGCCGGCGATCCCGATTCGCATCCGCTGTGTGGCAGGCATTTGCCCGACTTTGATTTGGTGACCGCGGATGGACGGGCGCGGCGGGTCGCCGAGCTGTTGCGCGGCCGCCGTTTCGTCCTTTTGGACCTGGAAGGCTTCAGCAACCAGTTCAAGGGTCTTGACGTGGAAGGCTTGCCCGTTACCGTCGTAAAAGCGCGGGCCGCCAACGCGCCTGCCTGCATGAAGGGCGTCACGGGGATGTTGATTCGGCCCGACGCGTACATTGCCTGGGCCGGCGACGATGCGGCGCGTGGCGGCGAAGTTCAGCGGCAATTGAAAAAATGGTTCAAACAATGACGACGCGACAGATACTGATCAAGGGCGGCTGGGTGCTCAGCATGGATCCGGCCATCGGCGAGATGCCGGCCGGCGATGTGCTCATCCAGGGAGAGCGCATCGTTGCAGTCGCTCATAACATCGACGCGCCGGAGGCCGAGCGTATCGATGCCGGGAGCATGATCGTCCTGCCCGGCTTCGTCGACACGCACCGCCATACCTGGCAAAGCTGCGTGCGGCACCGCTATGCCGATATCGATCCTCAGATCTATTTCGCCGAAATGCTTGGCGCCAAGGGCGCGGCCTATCGTGCCGAGGACGTTTACGTGGCGACCCTGCTGGGCGCCGTGGCGGCGCTGGAGGGGGGTATTACGACCATGTTGGACTGGTCTCATATACAGAACAGCCCCGAGCATGCCGACGCCGCCATCCTGGGGCTGCGCGACGCCGGCATCCGCGGCGTATTCGCCCACGGCTGGCCGCTGGTCGACGGCGCGTCGTGGATGTTCAACAGCCAGCGCGGCCACCCGCAGGACATCCGCCGGCTGCGCGAACGATACTTCTCGTCGGACGATCAGTTGCTGACGCTGGCCATGGCCGGCCGCGGCCCTGAAATGGCCACGCATGACGTGTGGATGGACGACTTGCGGCTTGCTCGTGAGTTGGCGATTCGCTCCACCATACATATGGGCGCCTACGCGCGGAACGCTTCGGTAAGAGGCATTGCGCAAATGCAAAGCGCCGGCGTGCTGGGCGACGATCTGACCTTTGTGCATTGCTGCTTTTCGGGCGCGGATGAAATCGCCATGATGGCCGATTACGGCGTAAGCGCTTCGCTGGGCGTGCACTGCGAACTCAATGCGCAGGGCATTGGGGACATTCCGTTCGACCGTCTTCTGGCGGTTGGCATCAGGCCCAGCCTCAGCGGCGATACCGAGACGAAATGCTCGGGCGATATGTTCACGCAGATGCGTCATGCCTTCGCCTATTATCGATCCTGGATGGGCGGGAATCATTCGCGCATTCAGAACGCTCCGGCCAGTATTTCGATGCGTGACGTGCTTGAGTTTGCCACCGTGGCCGGCGCGCGCGCCAACGGCCTCGAGCATAAAGTCGGCTCGCTGGCGCCGGGCAAGCAGGCGGATATCGTGCTGATCCGCGGCGACGATCTCAACCTGACGCCCGTTTCCGACGCGGTTGGCGCTGTCGTGCTGGCGGCCCATCCGGGCAATGTCGACACTGTTTTCGTTGCCGGCAAGACGGTCAAGCGCCACGGGCGGATGCAGGGCATTGATCTGGATGCCCTGCGCCAGCGCGCGCATGCATCGCAGCATCATATTCTTGCGTTGTAGGGGCCGGATATGAAGCCCGATCTGGATTCTGAGCTGGCGGCTATTGTTGCCAGGATGCGCGCCAGCAATGCGCCGCCGCCGTTTTCCGGCTCCCCCGAGCAGGCTCGGGAGCGGATGCGCCGCGCCATCATGGCGGCTCGCGCCCGAATCGGCTTGCCTCAGGTAGGAACCGTTGAAGATTGTATTGCCGGCATCGAAGGCCGAAGCGTGCCGGTGCGCGTGTATAGACCGGTCGGGGCAAGCCAGCCGCTGCCCACCATTGTTTTTTTTCATGGCGGTGGCTTTGTGCTGGGAAGCGTCGAGCTCATGGACGACATCGCACGCAAGCTGTGCCGAGATATCGAGGCAGTCGTCGTTTCCGCGGATTACAGGCTGGCGCCCGAGCACCCATTCCCGGCCGCACACGACGATGCCTTGGCCGCCACGCTATGGGCCATGCAAAACGTTGCCGATTTGGGCGGTGATCCCTTGCGCATTGCCGTGGCGGGCGAGAGCGCCGGCGGAAATCTTGCCGCCTCCACAGCGTTGAGGCTGCGTGACCTTGGCAAACGGCTGGTCGCCCAGCTTTTGATTGTGCCCGGCGTGGACATGGCGCGCGATACCGCGGTGATCGAAGCGCAACCATGCGACTTTCCCATGCTGACGCCGGCGGATTTGCGGGAAATCACCCGGCTGGCCATGGGTGAAAAACTGGCCCTGGCGGCCGGCTTTCCTCCGTCGCCGCTGCGGGCGGGCGATTTTTCCGGCTTGCCGCCCACAGTTATTGCCGTGGCCGGACACGATCCGCTCCATGATGAGGGCATTGCCTATGCCGGAAAGCTGGAGGCCGCCGGCGTGCCAGTGAAACTGCTTTGCTATGAAGACATGTTCCATCCATTCTTCGGGTTTTTCGAGGCCTCCGCCTCGGCGCGGCGCGCGAACGATGAAATCTGCAGCGTTTTTGCCGCCTGCCTGACGCCTCGCGGCATCATCCGATCATAGGGATGAAGGTCAAGCTTCGCCCCTCCCTGCACCACGCTGGGCGGTGAAAATCCGCATTTATCACAAAAACTTTAGCTTTTGGGGATGACT
>CALMPB010000310.1 GCA_937871985.1 uncultured Burkholderiaceae bacterium | reverse complement strand
TCGCCCATGTAGACTTCCTGTTCCTTCACTTCCTTCACGGTGGGCTTGCTGACTTCGCGGTCAAGCAGCACCAGGCGGACCTTGGCTCGCAGGGGCGAGGCATAGGTCAGGCCACGTTGCTGACATTCCTTGACATCGAACACCGGTTCGCCGAGCACATAGCTCACGAACTCCAAGCGCGCCATACCGTTGTGACTAACGATCGGGAAAATCGACGTAAACGCCGCCTGCAAACCGTCGGCTACGCGTTCGGACGGGGCGGTATCCGCCTGCAGGAAAGTTAGGTAGGATTGAAGCTGAGTCGCCAGGAGGAAAGGAACGTTTTGAACGTCTTCACGCTTGGCGAAGCTTTTGCGGATGCGCTTTTTTTCGGTGTACGAGTAAGGCATGAGCACTCCGACTCGAGGTTGCATGGGCCGTCAACCACGGCCCCAGGTGATACGACTCCAGGAAACCCCTCTGAAAGGACATGACCCCAGCAGGGGTTTCCTGGAAACGCAAAAGCCCGGGGACGGCAAATTGCGCTGTCCCCGGGCAAGTTGACGCAGGTCTTACTTGACTTCGACCTTGGCGCCAGCTTCTTCCAGCTTCTTCTTGGCGGCTTCGGCGTCAGCCTTGGCAACGCCTTCCTTGACGGGCTTCGGCGCGCCGTCGACCAGGTCCTTGGCTTCCTTCAGGCCCAGACCGGTCAGCTCGCGCACGGCCTTGATGACGGAAACCTTGTTGGCGCCGGCTTCAGCCAGGACAACGGTGAACTCGGTCTGCTCTTCAGCAGCGGCGGCAGCGCCACCGGCGGCCGGAGCGGCCACGGCCACAGCGGCGGCAGCAGCCGACACGCCGAACTTCTCTTCCATTTCCTTGATCAGCTCGGACAGTTCGAGCACGGTCATGCCAGCGATGGCGTCAAGGATTTCAGCTTTGTTAAGTGCCATTTTTAAGAACTCCAAATATTTGGGTAATGCCAGGGTTTGGGTGTCGCTCGGTCGTTCAGCGAATTCCGGGAAGGACGGCGATTAGGCCGCGGCCTTCTGGTCGCGCACGGCGGCGAGGCCACGGGCGAACTTGGTCGGAACTTCGTTGAGCGTACGCACGAATTGCGCGATGGGGGCTTGCATGGTGCCCAGCAGTTTCGACAGCAACTCTTCGCGCGAGGGCATGGTGGCCAGGGCCTTCACGCCTTCTTGGTTCAACAGGCTGTTGGGCAGAGCGCCCGCCTTGATGACCAGCTTGTCGTTGCTTTTCGCGAAACCTGCGAGGACCTTGGCCGCCGTAACCGGATCAGCGCTGATGCCATAGATCAGCGGACCGGTCAGTTGCTCGGCCAACGGCTCGAAAGCCGTGCCGGCAACAGCACGACGGGCCAGCGAGTTCTTCAGAACACGCAGATACACGCCCGATTCACGCGCAGTTTTGCGCAGTACGGTGACAGAGGCGACGTCCAGACCACGGTACTCGGCGATAACAATCGATTGCGCCTTGGCCACTTCGGCCGAGACTTCCTCGATTACCACCGCTTTCTCTTGACGATTGAGACTCACGGTTTGAACACTCCATCAAAAGACGCCTGGGGCCGGAGCCTTGCGCGTCAACCGAATGCGGCGCCTGGTCGAGTTCTTCGGGTAAAGAAATCTTCCTGGGGACGCCGTCTACGCTGGATCCGAACTGTGCGAGCTTCGGTATTAAGCGAGTCGGCGGGATACTGCTTCCACCGACCTGCTCCAGCGGTCTTTGACAGCAGCATCCGGAGGAATCCGGATGCGGCCCAAAGTACGTTTACAGCTGTAGGCTTAGGCAGCCGACAGCGAGGCAATTTCCACGCGCGCACCGCCGCCCATCGTGGACGAAACGGCCAGCTTGCGCAGGTAGATGCCCTTGGCAGCGGCGGGACGAGCCTTTTGCAGGGCGTCGACCAGTGCGGCCAGGTTGGTTTGCAGTTGCTCCACGTCGAACGACGCGCGGCCGATCGTGGCGTGGATGATGCCGGCCTTGTCGGTGCGGTACTGAACCTGACCGGCCTTGGCGTTCTTGACAGCGGTGGCGACGTCGGGCGTCACGGTGCCGACCTTCGGGTTCGGCATCAGGCCACGGGGACCCAGGACCTGGCCCAGGGCGCCCACGACACGCATCGTGTCGGGCGAAGCGATGACGATGTCGAAGTCCATTTGACCGGCCTTGATGCGCTCGGCCAGATCGTCCAGACCGACGATGTCGGCGCCAGCGGCCTTGGCGGCTTCAGCCTTGTCGCCTTGGGCGAACACGGCAACGCGGACCGTCTTGCCGGTACCGGCGGGCAGCACGACCGAACCGCGGACCAGTTGGTCCGACTTCTTCGGGTCGATGCCCAGTTGCACGGCCACGTCAATCGATTCGTTGAACTTGGCGACAGCGGTTTCCTTGACCAGGGTCAGGGCTTCGGCGACCGGGTACAGCTTGGTGCGGTCGATCTTTTGCGCAATGGCGGCGGCGCGCTTGCTCAGTTTTGCCATGATTAGATCCCCTCAACCGTGATGCCCATGCTGCGGGCGCTGCCAGCGATCGTGCGGACGGCGGCGTCCAGATCGGCGGCGGTCAGATCGGGGCCCTTGGCCTTGGCGATTTCTTCAGCTTGCGCGCGGGTCAGCGTGCCGACCTTGTCGGTATGCGGCTTGGACGAACCCTTTTGCACGCCGGCGGCCTTCTTGATGAGGACCGTCGCGGGCGGGGTCTTCATGATGAAGGTGAAGCTCTTGTCGGCGAAAGCGGTGATCACCACCGGAATCGGCAGACCAGGCTCCATGCCTTGGGTCTTGGCGTTGAACGCCTTGCAGAATTCCATGATGTTCAGGCCACGCTGACCCAGGGCCGGGCCAATCGGGGGGGAGGGGTTAGCCTTACCAGCCGGCACTTGCAGCTTGATAAAGCCGACGATCTTCTTCGCCATGCTTTGCTCCTTGCGGGTTATATCGCTCCTGGGCGTTCAGGCCTGGGAGCTCCCCGGGGGTTGAAATTAGGTCTTTTCGACCTGACTGAAATCGAGTTCGACGGGCGTGGCGCGACCAAAAATGGTGACGGACACACGCACCTTGCTCTTTTCGTAGTTGACTTCTTCGACGTTGCCGTTGAAGTCCGCAAACGGACCTTCCTTGACCCGAACCATCTCGCCCACTTCGAACAGGATCTTGGGGCGGGGTTTCTCGACGCCCTCTTCCATCTGGGAGAGGATCTTTTCGACTTCCTTCTCGGAAATCGGGGTCGGACGATTGCCCGAGCCACCCAAAAAGCCGGTGACGCGGTTGGTGTTCTTGACCAGGTGCCACGTTTCGTCGGTCAGGTCCATTTCAACCAGGACATAACCGGGGAAAATGCGGCGCTCGGTGATCGACTTCTGGCCACCCTTGACCTCGACGACTTCCTCGGAGGGCACAAGAATGCGGCCGAAAGACGTTTGCAGGCCCGCGCGCTCGATGCGCTCGTTCAGGGCCTTGTGTACGCTTTTTTCCATGCCGGAGTACACATGGACGACATACCAACGCTTACTCATTCGCCGTCCTTATTTCCAGCCCAGCAACAGGCCGTAGAGAATCCATTCGATGCCCTTGTCGAGCACCCACATGAAAATGCCCATGATCGCCACAAACGCGAAAACGATGCCCGTCATCTGGGTCGTTTCCTTGCGCGTGGGCCACGACACACGCTTGACTTCGTTGTAGGACTCGCTGGCGAAGCTCAAGGTGCGGCGGCCGGGTTCGCTGAACCAGGCGATCACGGCTGCGATCACGAGGCCGCCGACAAAGACGCCGATACGGGCAGGCATCGGTTGTGCGCTGAGCACGGAAAACCCGACGATGCCAGCAATAACGACAAGAACCGCCAGCCCGAGCTTGACCCGGTCGGCGGTACTGGTTACGGTTTCTACGCTGGTATTAGACATATTGCGACGCGAGCCGCCGTGAATGCGTAACTCGCGATGATCTCCCGCGGGTTTATCCTGGCGGTGGCAGGGGCAGTAGGAATCGAACCTACAACCTTCGGTTTTGGAGACCGACGCTCTGCCAATTGAGCTATGCCCCTAAAAC
>CALMPB010000309.1 GCA_937871985.1 uncultured Burkholderiaceae bacterium | reverse complement strand
TCATGTCCGGCTCGCGGTAATAGGCGCAGGAATAGACCCGGCGCGGATCCAGCCACAAGGCATAGAAGTCGTCGGAGAGGTCGTAATGAAACTGGATCTGCTTGGCGTCGCGCGCCGTGCTGTGGCGCCGCACCGAAACAAGGTGGCGGGCCACGCGGGTAAACCAGTTGCCGCGCCCCACATCGATGGGAGAATCAGGCAGAATGGCCGCGGCCAGATCCATGAGGTCGCGCATCGATCCTTCGAAATCGAGCCGGCCTTCGACATAATCTTCGCCCAGCAAGCCGGTTTGCCCCATGGCCAGATGCAGCAACGCTGTCTTGTCTTTGGCGATGAGACGCATTCTGGCGTTGGCCGGCCCGGCGACCGCGCCATCGGGCAACTGCACTTGGACCGGCAACGGCAACGAAGCCAATTTTTTTTCAACCGCGGATAAAACCGAACTCACATCCCACTCCCTATTGATTCAGGAATACCTTGAACAGGGTTCGCAACCCGCCGCTCGGCGCCGGCGACGAGAGCCGCAAAAAACTATCCAAACCATCCCTGCCCGTTTACAAGTCTATTAATTTCTCAGATATGAACAAGCGAGAAGCCTCCCGGCGCCCCCCTGACTGGGTGGGGGTATGGGAGACCGCCATCAATTTATCACCAAAAGTCCGATCCCGAAACCACTCGTGCGGCACTCGGGCCCTTCCGCGCGCTCCAGGCATACCGAATATCTCACAGAATCGCGCTCTGCGGGCCGCGCTGTATTCCTTTAGACTAACGACTTCCCCGCCTTCGCATCACTGATGCGCATTTACTACATGCCCGCCGTAAAAAAAGAACCCCTGTTGCCCGGATGGCTGCTGCTGATGGGAGCCCTGACCGCGCTGGGGCCTCTTGCCATCGACCTCTACCTGCCCGCCTTTCCGTCCATCGCCCAGGGGCTGCATGCCACGGAAGGCCAGGTCGAACGTACACTGGCAAGCTATCTGTTCGGCCTGGCCCTGGCGCAGATGATCTACGGCCCGATGGCCGACCGCTACGGACGCAAGCTCCCCCTGATCGCCGGCCTGGTCATTTTCACCATCTCGTCCGTCGTCTGTACCTTGACCAACGATATCGAGCATCTGACCGCATGGCGCATCGTGCAGGCCTTGGGCGGCGCGGCCGGCATGGTCATTCCCCGCGCCGTCATCCGCGACAACTACGATACGCGCGAAGCCTCCAAGGCTCTGTCCCTGCTTATCCTGATCATGGGCGTCACCCCCATCCTGGGACCCGTACTGGGCGGCCAGATACTGCTGTTCGTAGGGTGGCGCGGGGTGTTCGGGCTCATGGCGGCGGGCGGCGCCTTGCTGCTGCTGGCCGCCATGCTGACCATGCGCGAAACCCTGCCCCCCGAAAAAGTCACGCCGCTGCGCGTCTCCAGCATTGCCAAAAACTACTGGGGCCTGATGCACGACCGGCAGTTCATGTGCTTTTCGCTGGCCGGCGCATTCGGCTCGGCGGGCCTGTTCACGTACATTTCGGGCACGCCCAGGGTGCTCATGGGCATTTACGGCGTCGATCCGCAACACTTCGGCCTTGTTTTCGCCCTGGGCGCCGTATCGTTGATCGTGGCCTCACAGGTCAGCGCCCGCCTGCTCGACCGCTACTCGCTGGAAGGCCTGCTAAAATCGGCCCAAGTGTCCATCGTTCTGACCACCTTGGTCGGTCTGGCCCTTACCCTGCTTAATCTGCTGACGCTGCCCCTGCTTATGCTATGCTTGATGGGCTTCATGGCCAGCCAGGGCTTCGTGAACCCCAACGCCGCGGCGCTCGCGCTTGCGCGGCAGGGCAAGCGCCTTGGCGTGGCTTCGGCGCTCATGGGCACCATGCAGATGCTGTGCGGCGCACTGGCCGGTCTGGCAATCAGCCATTGGCAGTCAAGCACCGCCATCCCATTGACCGGCATTTTGGCGTTTTGCGCCTTCGTTTCGTGGCTGTTTGGACGCATTGCATTGCGAGCCGCTTGATTAAACCGCCTGATTCGTATTAGAATACTAGGCTTTACAGATACTTTGGTCTTTTGTTTCACCCCCAAAGCATTGCCCCTTGGCCGCACAGTTTTTAAAAGTCGCCAAGGGAAATATCCAGGGTGGATGGGCCTTTACAGCAAAACTTAAGGGGTATAACCATGGCACGCGTATGCCAAGTTACCGGCAAAGGCCCGATGGTGGGCAACAATGTTTCGCACGCAAACAATAAAACCAAGCGTCGCTTCCTTCCCAACCTGCAATCGCGCCGTTTCTGGGTCGAAAGCGAAAACCGCTGGGTGCGCCTGCGCGTCACCACCAAGGCCATCCGCACCATCGACAAAAACGGCATCGACGCCGTTCTGGCCGACCTGCGCGCCCGTGGCGAAGTGGCTTAACGCCGCCGCATAGCGCACCAATCATCAGGAGCTCATCATGGCAAAAGGCATTCGCGAGAAAATCAAACTCGAATCCACCGCAGGCACCGGTCATTTCTACACGACCACCAAGAACAAACGCAACATGCCCGAAAAGATGCTGATCAAAAAATTTGATCCCGTCGCGCGCAAGCATGTCGATTACAAAGAAATCAAGCTCAAGTAATCAAGCGCCATTCAAAAAAACCCTGGCCCTCCCGCCAGGGTTTTTTTACGCCCGCCACATGGCCGGCCCGGCCGCGCACGACCTTCCGGGCGCCATCGGCCCAAGTGCGGAACGGCAACGTCGGAGCAAGGCGCTTCAGGCTCGCCGCCCCCGAAGCGCCTTGAAGCCCCGCACCCTATAATGTATGGTTTGCATCAAACCTTAAAGACCAAGAATCCTATGCAGGAACGTTACAGCCCCACTACCGTCGAAGCCGCCGCCCAGCAAAACTGGAGCGAGCGCGATGCCTATCGCGTCAGCGAAAACGCCGTCGATGCCAATGGCTCGCCCAAGCCCAAGTTCTATGCCTGCTCCATGCTGCCCTACCCCAGCGGCAAGCTGCACATGGGCCACGTGCGCAACTACACCATCAACGACATGATGACGCGCCAACTGCGCATGCGAGGCTATAACGTTTTAATGCCCATGGGCTGGGACGCCTTCGGCATGCCGGCCGAAAACGCCGCCATCAAGTCCAAGGTTCCGCCCGCCAAGTGGACCTACGACAACATCGCCTACATGAAAAAGCAGATGCTGGCGATGGGCCTGGCCATAGACTGGTCGCGAGAAATGTGCGCCTGCGATCCCAAGTACTACAAATGGAATCAATGGCTGTTCCTGAAGATGCTGGAAAAAGGCATCGCCTACCGCAAGACCCAGGTCGTCAACTGGGATCCGGTCGATCAAACGGTTCTGGCCAACGAACAGGTCATCGACGGACGCGGCTGGCGTTCGGGCGCGCCCGTCGAAAAACGCGAGATCCCCGGCTACTACCTGCGCATCACCGACTACGCCGAAGAACTGCTCGAGCAAGTCAAGAACGGGCTGCCTGGATGGCCCGAACGCGTGCGCCTGATGCAGGAAAACTGGATCGGCAAAAGCGCCGGCGTGCGCTTTGCCTTCCCGCACGACATCCAGGACGACAACGGCCAGCTCATCCAGGACGGACGCCTCTACGTCTTCACCACGCGCGCCGACACCATCATGGGCGTCACGTTCTGCGCGGTGGCGCCCGAACATCCCCTGGCGGCGCAAGCCGCCCGCTCCAACCCGGAACTGGCCGCCTTCATCGAAGCCTGCAAAATCGGCGGCACGACCGAGCTCGAACTGGCCACGCGCGAAAAAGAAGGCCTGCGCACGGGCCTGCAAGTCACCCATCCCCTCACCGGCAAGCCGGTCGACGTCTGGGTCGGCAACTACGTGCTCATGACCTACGGCGACGGCGCCGTCATGGGGGTGCCCGCCCACGACGAGCGTGATTTCGCCTTCGCGAAAAAATACGGCCTGCCCATCACCCAGGTCGTGGCGGCCGACAACAAATCCTACTCGGACGACGCCTGGCAGGAATGGTACGGCGACAAACAGCAGGGGCGCCTGGTCAACTCGGGCAAGTACGACGGGCTTACGCCTCTTGCCGCCGTCGATGCCGTGGCCGCCGATCTGGCCGCCAAAGGCCTGGGCGAAAAACAAACCACGTGGCGCCTGCGCGACTGGGGCATTTCGCGCCAGCGCTACTGGGGCACGCCCATTCCCATCATCCACTGCCCCGACTGCGGCCCGGTGCCGGTTCCCGAGCAGGATCTGCCCGTCGTGCTGCCGGACGACCTCATTCCCGACGGCAGCGGCAATCCGCTGAACAAGCACGAAGCCTTCCTGTCGTGCCAATGCCCCAAGTGCGGCGCCGCGGCCCGCCGCGAAACCGACACCATGGACACCTTCGTGGATTCGTCGTGGTATTTCATGCGCTACACCTCGCCCGGCAACGACGGCGCCATGGTCGACCAGCGCAACGACTACTGGATGCCCATGGATCAGTACATCGGCGGCATCGAGCACGCCGTGCTGCATCTGCTGTACGCGCGCTTCTGGACGCGCGTCATGCGCGACCTCGGGCTGGTCGACTTCGACGAGCCCTTCACCAAGCTGCTATGCCAGGGCATGGTGCTGAACCACATCTACTCCCGCAAGAACGAAAAAGGCGGCATCGAGTACTTCTGGCCCGACGAAGTCGAAAACACTTTTGACGCCAAAGGCGCCATTATTGGCGCCAAGCTGCTCAAGGACGGCTCGCCCGTTCAGTACGGCGGCATCGGCACCATGTCCAAGTCCAAGAACAACGGCGTCGATCCCCAGTCGCTGATCGACACCATGGGCGCCGACACGGCCCGCCTGTTCGTCATGTTCGCCAGCCCTCCCGAACAAACCCTGGAATGGTCCGATTCGGGCGTCGAGGGCGCCAACCGCTTCCTGCGGCGCGTGTGGGCCTACAGCCACAGCCAGCAGGCGCTCGTGCTGGCGGCCGCGCAAACCCCCGCCCCCGACTGGAACAGCGCCGACGAAGCCACCAAGACGCTGCGCCGCGAAATCCACGCCCTGCTCAAGCAGGCCGACTACGATTACCAGCGCATCCAGTACAACACCGTGGTTTCGACCTGCATGAAAATGCTCAACACGCTCGAGTCGGCCACGCTGCCCGACACCGGCATCGCCCACCAGGCCGTCGCCGATACGCTTGGCGTGCTGCTGCGCGTGCTGTATCCTGTCGTGCCCCACATCACCTGGCAGATATGGCGCGAACTCGGGCTGGACAAGCGCTACGGCGATCTGCTGGACGCCCCGTGGCCCGAGGTCGACGAAGCCGCCCTGGTCGCCGACGAAATCGAACTCATGCTGCAGGTCAACGGCAAGCTGCGCGGTTCGCTCAAAGTGGCCAACGGCGCCGCCAAAGCCGATATCGAGCAAGCCGCCACCGCGCACGACGCGGCGATCCGCTTCCTCGAAGGCCGGCCCGCCAAGCGCGTCATCGTCGTTCCCGGAAAACTGGTCAACATCGTCGGATAAACACCAAGCCATGCACAGTCAATCAACTTCGCACCGCAACGTCGCTTCCCTATTGCGCCCCTGGGTTCGCGGGTTTGCCGGCCTGATGCTGCTTGCCGTGCTTGGCGCCTGCGGCTTCCACCTGAAGGGAGTTTCGCCGCTGCCTTTCGACACCCTGTACACCAATATCCCCGAGAACTCGGCCTTCGGCGCGCAAATACGCCGCGCCATCATCGCCGCCTCGCCCAACACCCGCTTTGTGTCCAAGGTCAGCGAAGCTCAGGCCAGGCTCACCCAGCTTTCCAACACCCAATACCTGCGCGAGGTCTCGCTGAATGCGCAGGGGCAAGTCGAGGAATACGAACTGAACCTGCGCTTCACTTTCCAGCTCACCGACGACAAAGGGCATTTGATACTGCCGCCGACCGCCCTCGAAGCCGTCCGCGAAATCCCCTACGACTCCACGGCGCTGCAGGCCAAGCAAGGGGAAATCGGCAATCTGTACATCGAAATGCAGCAAAGCCTCGTGGATCGCGTCGTGCGGCGCCTGACTTCGCCCGAAGTCACCAAGGCATTCCAGAACCCGCAAAACCTGCCCCAGACCGAACCCGGCAACCCGGGCCCGGCTCAACAGAACGAATACCGCTCGCCCATACCGACCCCGCTGTCCATACCCGGCGCGGCGCCAGGCACCGGAATCAATTAACCGTATGGGACGCCGGCTCGACCTCGACCGCCTCCTCGAGCAGCTCGGACAAGCATCGCAAGCACTGGATGCGCTGTACGTCGTCATGGGCGACGAACCCCTGCTCATCACGGAGGCCTCGGACAGCCTGCGCGCGGCGGCCTCCCGGGCAGGCTACCTGGAACGCACCAGCCTGGTCATGGACGCGCGCAGCGACTGGTCGGCGCTGATCGCCGCGACCCAAAACATTTCCCTGTTCGGCGACAAGCGGCTGGTCGAAGTCAAGCTGCCTTCGGGCAAGCCGGGCAAGACCGGCGGCGAGGCCCTGGCCAAGCTGTCCGTCCTGGCGCAGGACGGACAGCTCGACGACACTCTGGTGCTCGTCAACCTGCCGCGCCTGGACAAAACCACCCGCAACAGCAAATGGGCCGGCGCCTTGCTGGACGCCGCCACGCTGGTCGAAGTGCCCACCATCGAGCGGGCCGCACTGCCGCGCTGGATACAACAACGCATGGCCCGGCAAAACCAGCAATTGGAGCCCGCCAGCCTGGAATGGATGGCCGACAAGGTCGAAGGCAATCTGCTGGCCGCCTTCCAGGAAATCCAGAAGCTCGGCCTGCTTTACCCCGAAGGCAAGGTCAGCGCCAAGGATGTGGAACAGGCCGTGCTCAATGTAGCCCGCTACGATATTTTCGGGCTGCGCGACGCCATGCTGGCCGGCAACCCCGCAAGAGCCCTGGCCGTGCTGGCCGGATTGCGGGCCGAAGGCGAAGCGTTGCCGCTGGTGCTCTGGGCCGTAGGAGAGGAAATTCGCGTCATGGCGCGCCTGGCCGCCATTGCCGCCGCCGGGCAAGACCTTTCCTCCGCGCTGCGCCAGCAACGCGTGTTCGGCCCGCGCGAACAGCTCATGCGCCAGACCCTCAAGCGCGTGCCGGCGCAAGCCTGGCCCGCGGCCGTGCAGCATGCGCACGACGTCGACCGGCTGATCAAGGGATTGAAGGTTGCGGGACGCCTGGACGACCCGTGGGAAGAGCTGGCGCGCCTGACCCTGCGCATCGCCAACAGCGCAGCGCGCAGCCCGCGCTAAAATAGACAGCATTACTCTTGCCGCTTGCCCAAGCGCCAAGGCCAAAACACCTCAGGCTCGACAACACCATCATGAATGCTCCGATCACCGATACGCCCGTCCAGAACGCGGCGCTGGCCGACGAAATCAAAACCCTTGGCATGCAGGCCCGGCAAGCCGCGCGACTGCTCATGACGGCCTCCGGCCAGGCCAAGGCCCAGGCCCTGCGCGCCATGGCGGCACGCCTCGAGCGCGACAAGGCGGTATTGCAGGCTGAAAACGCCAAAGACCTGGAAGCCGCCCGCAAGAACGGCCTGGCCCCCGCCATGGTGGATCGCCTGGCCTTGTCGGACAAAGCCCTGAAAACCATGATGGCGGGCCTGCTGCAAATCGCCGACATGCCCGATCCGGTCGGCAGCGAAACCGCATCGAACACGCGGCCCAACGGCATGCGGGTCGGCCAGATGCGCGTGCCCATCGGGGTCATCGGCATCATCTACGAATCGCGCCCCAACGTCACCATCGACGCGGCCGCCTTGTGCCTGAAATCGGGCAACGCCACGATTCTGCGCGGCGGCAGCGAAGCCTTCCATTCCAATCGCGCCCTAGGGGCGGTCATTCAGGCGGGCCTGGCCGATGCCGGCCTGCCCGAGCACGCCGTGCAGGTGGTCGGCACCACCGACCGCGCGGCGGTGGGGCTGCTGGCCACCCTCACCGACTACATCGACGTCATCATTCCCCGCGGCGGCAAAGGGCTGATCGCGCGGCTTTCCAACGAGGCGCGCGTGCCGCTGCTCAAGCACCTGGACGGCAACTGCCATGTCTACATCGACGCGGCCGCCGACCTGGACAAGGCCCACGACATTGCCGTCAATGCCAAGACCTACCGCTACGGCATCTGCGGCGCCATGGAAACACTGCTGGTGCATGCCGCCGTCGCGCCCGCCATATTGCCCCGCCTCGCCAAGACCTTGCTGGACAAAGGCGTGGAGCTGCGCGGCTGCGAGCGCACCCGCGCGCTGATTCCACAAGCCGTGCCGGCCACCGACGACGACTGGGCCACCGAATACCTCGAACCCATCCTGGCCATCCGCATCGTCGACGACATCGACCAGGCCATGGATCACATTGCGCGCTGGAGTTCGGGCCATACCGAATCCATCGTCACCGAAAACCTGCATGCCGCCACTCGCTTCCAGCGAGAGGTCGATTCCAGCTCGGTGTATGTCAACCTGCCCACCTGCTTCGCCGACGGCTTCGAATACGGCCTGGGTGCGGAAATCGGCATTTCAACCAACCGCCTGCACGCCCGCGGCCCGGTCGGGCTCGAAGGCCTGACCACGCTCAAATGGGTGCTGACCGGCGACGGCCAGTTGCGCGGCTGACATGCTGTGGGTCAAGACCCTGCACATCGTGTTCGTCGTTTCGTGGTTCGCCGGCCTGTTCTACCTGCCGCGCCTCTACGTCAACCTGGCTCAAAACCCCAACGAAGCCGTCCAGGCCTGCCTGCTGGGCATGGCCCGGCGCCTGTACCGCTTTACCACCAAGCTGGCGGTGCTGGCCATCTTGTTCGGCCTGTGGCTGTTCCTGGGCTTCAAGCTCGGACAGGGCCAGGCATGGATGCACGCCAAACTGCTTCTGGTATTGGTGGTCATTGCCTACCATCTGGCCTGCGGCAGACTGCTGAAAAATTTTGAAGCCGGCCGCAATACCCGCAGCCACCGCTACTACCGCTGGTTCAACGAAGCCCCCGTCATCCTGCTGCTGGTTATAGTTGCCCTGGTCGTAGTCCGACCTTTCTGACCTACGTACCTCTTCATGACCGAGTCCGACAACACACGCAAGACCCTTACGCTTTCCAAACGCCCCAAGGAAACCGAAGATGCCGCGCCGGCCAACAAGCGCCAGCGCTCGGGCGGGCGCGCCCGCCAGGTCGCGCAACGCGAGCTCGAGCGCACCAAGCAGGCCCCCGCCCGAACGGCGGCCCCGGGTTCCGGCTCGGAACGTCCGATCCCATCGCGTCCAGACAGGAAAAATCGGGCACCAGACACCTCGGCCGCAACACCTTCCTTCTCCGAGCGGCGCGGCTCTTCCGCGCCGCCGCACGCATCCGGCAAGCGCCCGGAGCATGAACCGCGGCACGACGCCGCCGATGCCCAAGCCGACGCACCCCGCATAGGCCGGCGAAAGTCCGCAAAGCCCGCCCGCGATGCCGAGATCTTCCCCATCTTCGCTCCCTGCCCTCAAGGGCTGGAGGAAGCACTGGCCGAGGAGCTCCAGGCCTTGGGCTTCGACGACGCGCGGCCGGGACGCGCCGGCTGCCACTTCAGCACCGACTGGACGGGCATGCAGCGCGCCAATCTGTATTCCCGCCTGGCCACCCGCATACTGCTGCAAGTGGCGCACGGCCCGGTGCGGCACGAAGACGACATTCTCGAACTGGCCCGCCAGACGCCCTGGGAACGTTGGTTCGGCCCGGAACAAACGCTGCGCGTCGACACGTCGGCGATCCGCAGCCCCATGCAAAGCCTGCAATATTGCAATCTGCGGGCCAAGGACGGCATTTGCGACCGCCTGCGCGAACGCGAGGGCGCGCGGCCCGATATCGATACCGTGCGGCCCGATGCCCGGGTCCACTTGTTCCTGACCGAAGACAGTGCCACCTTGTACCTGGATACCTCGGGCGAATCCCTGTTCAAGCGCGGCTGGCGCCTGGACAAGGGCGAAGCCCCCATCCGGGAAAACCTGGCGGCCGGCATTCTGGCGCTTTCCGGCTGGGATCCCTCACAGCCGCTGCTCGATCCGTTTTGCGGCAGCGGCACCATCCTGATAGAAGCCGCCTGGATCGCCCTGGGCGTGCCGGCGGGCATTTGGCGGCCTTTCGGTTTCGAGCGCCTGCGCAACCATGATGCGCGGCACTGGCGCGATCTCAAGGACGATGCGCGCTCGCATATCGGCACGCAGTTGGAAAGCCCGCTGGTAGGCGTGGATCTGGATCCCGCCGCCATCGATGCGGCGCGGCGCAATGTCGAACGCGCCTGGCTGACTCCCGACTCCATCCGCTTCGAAGTGGGCGATGCCCGCGACACGCTCCCGCCCGCGCCATCGGGCTGGCTCGTGACCAACCCGCCCTACGGACTGAGGCTGGATACCGACGACACCGAAATGTGGCGCGCCTGGTCGCAAAACCTCAAGCACAACTTCAGCGGCTGGCGGATCGGCGTCATTACCAGCGATCTGAGCCTGCCGCAAAAAATGCGCCTCAAGCCCAATCGCCGCTACCCTTTGCATAACGGCGCTCTCGATTGCCGGCTGTTCAACTTTGAAATGGTGCAGGCCAGCTACCGCCGCTAACGTGCCATTTAAACAACAGTTTGCGAAAGCCCGAATGGCATCGGCGAACCGTTTTTACTGCGTCGCAACAAAAAAAAGCTTGCTATTCTAGGGTTAACCCTTATAATAGGGTTAACCCTGAGCGAAACGCTCAATTTATAGAGAGGCTAACCATGATCCACCTGTCCAGCGACATCCGTCTTACCGATGAACTCGAACGCCAACTGATGCAAGAAGCCATCGACGAACAAAATCGCTTCAAGCCCGGCGTTGCGCTGAAGAGCCTATTCGTCAAACTGGGCAAAACCCAGAAAACCAGCAGCATTGCTCCTGTCAGCCGCAAGAACGTTGAATCGGCCGCTTGATTATCGACCGATAGCCGGAGCTGTTCCGGCGATTTGCAGGCCTGCAGCCCCGCTGCTCTCTCTCCGAAAAAGCCGCAAGAGCGGCTTTTTCCATTTCCGCTTGCAAGATGTCGGATAATAGAGGGTTGCCACACTCCATTTCCGACCGGGCCAGCTCGCCAATGCCACAAACCGACATTTCACCCTCCGCCATGTCCACCCCCAGCCGCTTGCGCCGATGCGCCTGCATGATCTACGAGAGCGTTCTGCTGTTCGGCGTGGTTTTCCTGGCGGGCTACATCCTGGACACCCTGACGCAAAGCCGCAGCGGCCTCACCTTGCGCCATCTGCGCCAGGCCATCCTGTTCGTGGCCATTGGCGTGTATTTCGTCATGAGCTGGCGCGCCAATGGCCAGACCTTGCCCATGAAAACCTGGAACATCCGCATCGCCGAACGCGACGGCACGACGCCCGGCGTGTCCCGGCTCGTACTGCGCTACATCCTGGCCTGGTGCGTGCCTCTGGTGGCGGCCATGGTGATCCGGGGCATTTCCCACGCCAGCGGCCTTGCCGCCATCGACCTGCTCATCGTCTTCGCGCCTTTTGTCCTGTTTCTTTGGACCTGGTTCGACCGCGACGGCCAGTTCCTGCACGACCGGCTGCTCGGCACGCGCCTGGTAAGCGTCTAGCGCCGGTTGGCAAACCCCAGGCGCCTCGACAATCAACCCCGTAAAAACCCTAGGGCGCAGAACTTTCTGTACCTCAGGGATTGCACAGAATCCGCTTGTCGTTCATGCTTGCACAGTAAAAAGACGCCCACGCCTTTCTTTACCTCGTTGCAGCCAAAAAACAAACAATGAACGACCGATACCCTGATCTCTACTCTTCTTATCAGTGGTTTGTCCCTTCCCAATTCAATATCGCGCAGGTGTGCGTGCACCGATGGGCCGAAAACCTGCACGAGGGCCGGCGCACCGCCATTTATTTCGAGGACGAAAACAGCCAGCCCAGCGTCTGGAGCTATACCCGGCTATCGGAAACCAGCCATCAACTGGCCAACGGACTCATCAGAATGGGCGTACAGCCCGGCGATCGCGTGGCCGTCGTCATGGCGCCCTGCCCCGAACTCATCGCCTCCTGCATGGCGGTGTTCAGCGTGGGGGCCATCGCGGTTCCACTGTCGGCACAGCGGCTGGGCCCCGATGGGCTGGGAGCGCGCCTGCGTGATGCCGAAACACGCGTAGCCCTGGTCGACGCCGCGTCCGGGCCCGATCTGCTGCAAGCCCAGGTGCGCTGCCCCGCGCTGACGCAAATCGTCGGGCTGGGCTTCCAGCACGACAGCATTCTGCCATGGCACAGCCTGCTTGCGCGCCAGCCCACCAGCTTCAAGCTGCTGCCCACCCGCTCGGACAGCCCGGCCCTGCTGCTCCATGCCGACCATCCTCCGGCCAAGCCGCTGGGAACCCTTCATGCCCACCGCGCCCTCATCGGCAATCTGCCAGGCTTCGTGGCGTCGCAAAACTGGTTTCCCCAGCCGGCCGACATATTCTGGACGCCTGCCGATGCAACGCACTGCAACGGCTTGCTCAACGGCGTGCTGCCCGCCTTGTACTTCGGCCGGGCCGTCGTCATCACCGCCGGCAGCGCAACCGGCGCGCGCACGCTCGACATCCTGAAACGCTACCGGGTCACCAATGCGGCGGTCACGCCCAATACGCTCGTGCGCCTCATGGACGAACTCCAGGACGTGCCCCGCGAACAATACCCCCAGTCCCTGCGCGCCGTCATGGTAAGCGGCGGCGCACTGTCCGGCCATGTCTTCGAGTGGTGCCAGCGCGCCCTGGGCGTCACGCCCAACGAAACCTACAGCCAGGCCGAAGCCAACTACGTCATCGGCAACAGCCACTTCAAATGGCCGGCGCTGGCGGGCAGCCTCGGGCGGCCCTACCCCGGCCATCTGGTCACCGTGCTGGACGACCACGGCAAACCTTCTCCGGCCAACATCGTCGGCGAAATCGCCATCAACCGCTACGATGTCCTCGGCCATCCCGACCCTTCCATGTTCCTCGGCTACTGGCGCAACGAAGCGGCCACCCTGGCCCGCTTCAGCGGCGACTGGCTGATGACCGGCGATCTGGCCACCATCGACAAGCAGGGAAACTTCTGGCATTGCGGGCGGCGCGACAAGCCGCTCAAGAATCCAGGCCAGCATTTCGACCCGGCCGCCATCGTTCTGGCCCGCGACGAACTGCGCACGGCGGCCGCCGGCGGGCGATAATAATAAACACTGAATGCCGGCCCGCCTTCGCAGGAAGGCAAGCCGGCCGCCACGGCGGCGAGCGCGCATGCGCTGGTTCGCGCAACCAAGGATACTCATGGCCATCTACCAATTCGACACCCTCGCACCCCAGATCGACGACGACACGTTCGTTTTCGACAGCGCCGACATCATCGGCGACGTCAGGCTGGCCGCCGGGGTCAGCATCTGGTCCAACGTCAACATACGCGGAGACAACGCCCCCATCGTCATCGGGCGCAACAGCAACATCCAGGAAGGCAGCGTGCTGCACGTCGACAGCGGCGTGCCCATGGCCATCGGCGAGAACGTGACCGTGGGCCACCAGGCCATGCTGCACGGCTGCACCATCCTCGACGGCGCCCTCATCGGCATGCAGGCCATTGTGCTGAACAACGCCGTCATCGGACGCAACTGCCTCATCGGCGCGGGCGCCATTGTCCCGGAAGGCCGCGAAATCCCCGACAATTCGCTGGTAGTGGGCGTAGGCAAGATCGTGCGCGAACTCTCACAGGACGAAATCCGCTCCATGCACGAAAACACCCGGCACTACGTGGAGCGCGGACGCGAATACAAAAAATCGCTGAAGCGCATAGCCTAGCCCGGCGCGGCAAGGCAAGGCCTGGGGCCAGGCCGCCCTTTCCTGAATACGCAATGGGCAGCCGCGGCATGGCCGTTCGATGCGGCCGTGGATGGGCTAAAATCCCATAGATGACCGACCAACTGAAAAAATACCTGTTCCAGGATCACAGCACACGGATCCAGGCTGTAAAACTGAGCGCCGAATGGCAAACAGGGCTTAGCCACCAAAGCTATCCGGATTGCGTGCAACGCCTGCTGGGCGAACTGACCTCGGCCGCCGTGCTCCTGGCCTCCAACCTCAAATTCGACGGCTCCGTCGTGCTGCAACTGCAAGGAGACGGGCCGGTGGCGCTCATCGTCGTCGAGTGCGGCCGCGGCCTTACCATCCGGGCCACGGCCACGCTGCGCGAAGGCCGCGACGTCCCCGCCGACGGCACGCTGCAAAGCCTGCTCAACCAGCACGGCCAGGGCCGCTTCATCGTGGTGCTGGATCCTAACCGCGAAACCACCGATCTGCAGCCCTACCAGGGCGTGGTGCCGCTGGAAGGGCAAACCGTGGCGGAAGTGCTGGAACACTATATGCGCAACTCCGAGCAGCTGGATACGCGTTTATGGCTGGCCGCCGACGCCGAGAACACGGCCGGCCTGCTGCTGCAAAAGCTGCCCGGACACGGCGGAAGCGGCGCCGCAGAGGCCGGGCAGGCCCAGGACACCTGGGAACGCGCCTGCGTGCTGGCCAATACCCTGAAGCCCGACGAACTGCTGCAACTGGATACCGACGCCGTCATCCACCGCCTTTTCTGGGAAGAAACGCTGATCGCCTTCGACCCCCAGGACGTGCGCTGGTGGTGCCCCTGCACCCGCGAACGCGTGGCCAACATGCTGCGTACGCTGGGGAACGAAGAAATCGAATCCATCCTCGCCGAGCAAGGCCACGTCGACGTCGCCTGCAACTTCTGCGGCAAGCCGTATCGCTTCGACCCCATCGATTGCGCGGGCCTGTTCATTTCCCACATCAATAAAGAGCCGGAAGGCGGCCAGTCCCTGCACTAGCAGGCCGTCTGGCTGGTTCGCACCAGCCTGCTCGTGGTCCGTCAACGCCAAAGAGCACACGCCGGCCGGCCACGAGCAGGCTGGCGCGCCGTGAAGCGCAGGCATTTTCCACAATCGACGCAAGCAGGCCGGCACGGCACACTGTCGCCATGCACGCCCCGTCCCGCCATCCTCGATATCCGGCTCGCTGCCCGCGGCAGGCAGGCTACTCGCTCGTCGAATTTTCCGCCGTCGCGGTCCCGCTGCTCATGGCGGGCCTGGGCAGCGTCGAAATTGCGCATTGGTTCTTCGTCAAGCAGGCTGTCAGCCTGGCACTGCTCGAGGCCGCACGCGCCGGCATCACCCAGCACGCCAATCCCCAGGCCATGGAAGCCGCATTTGAAAAAGCCTTGTTGCCTTTGCACCCTGCATCGCCCGGGCAATCGGCCGAACAAAAACTGCAGGCCGCGCTGCGCAAACGCAGCCAAGGCATCGGCGGCCCGCCCTGGCGAATCGAAATCCTGCAGCCAGGGCCGGCGGCCTTTGCCGACTTCGGCGGCACTCGGCTCCCGGTCAGCGCCAGGCACGGCCTTGCAGCCATCGACAATCATTACCAGGCCGAACAACATCAGCGCCATCTTGAACGCGGCTGGCCGCAAGGCCGCGGCCCGGCTTCCGGCGCCACCATCTACGAAGCCAATACCTTGGCGCTGCGTCTTACTTATTTGTACGAGCCCGCCCTGCCGGGCCTGAAAGGGCTGATCCGCCAACTGGCTTCGGGCACAGAAGTCTACGGCGCCCATGCCATGTCCCGCGGATACCTGCCCATGCGCCAGGAAATCCGCCTGACCATGCAAACGCACGCCCTGCAATGGCCGGCTTCGTCCAGCGGCAAAATAAGCGCCCAGGCGGCCAATACTCAGTTGAGTGCGGCGACCACGGAACCCTGCGCCGGCATATGGTGCTTGAGAACGGGCGGCCAATCCCCCGGCACGGAACCTTCGGCTACTATGCCGCAAAGCGGCAACGCGGGCCCACCCGATCCGGCCGGCCCGCCCTACAGCCACGAAAACCTCGTCCCTGACCCAACGCCGCCGGCCGGCCCGCAGCCCGGCGCGGGCGCCGATACAACAACGCCGCAAACCGGAAATCCGGAATGCGGCGTCACGTTATGCTGTTTGCCTTGAAGCGCGTCAGTTGCCCTTCTTCTCGTCCGGGCCGGACAGCTTGGGGGTTTTCAGCAAGGGCTCTTTCTCGTTGGGCGAGAGAATCTGCACATAGGTCTCGCCCTGCTTGACCATGCCCAATTCCCCTCGCGCGCGCTCCTCCACCGCCGAAGTCCCGGTTTTAAGATCCTGGACTTCAGCCGCCAGCGCATTATTGCGCGCCAGCAGTGCTTCGTTGGTGTCGCGTTGCGCCGCTACTTTTTCCTGCAGCTCATGAACCCGGAACCACCCCCCCTTGCCCCACCACAACGGGTATTGGATGGCCAGAGTCAGCAAAACCAAAACTATGAATAGCAGTCGCATGGCTGGTTCAAGCCCGGACGAAGCCGGGCGTT
>CALMPB010000308.1 GCA_937871985.1 uncultured Burkholderiaceae bacterium | reverse complement strand
ATGGGTTTTTGATTAGCCTGATTCTTTGCGGCGGCTTGCCGCGGTCATTTGCGGACTTATATTTTTATGTTTGCGTTGCTTGAGGCATGCCGGGCAGGTTTGCTGCGCCCCGATAACTGGATGCGCAATATCGTTGCCGGCGTGATCGTCGGCGTGGTGGCCTTGCCGCTGGCCATGGCGTTCGCCATCGCCTCGGGCGTCAAGCCGGAGCAGGGGCTGTATACCGCCATCGTGGCGGGCCTCATGGTTTCGATGTTTGGCGGAAGCCGTGTGCAAATCGCCGGCCCCACCGGAGCATTCATCGTCATTTTGTCGGGCATCGTCGAGCGCCACGGCGTCGACGGCCTGCAGATCGCCACGTTCATGGCGGGCATCATTCTGGTGCTGTTCGGCCTTACCCGGCTTGGCGCGGTCATCAAGTTCATTCCCCGGCCGGTCATCATCGGCTTTACCTCGGGCATAGGCGTCATCATCTGGGTGGGGCAATGGAAGGATTTCTTCGGCCTGCCGCCCGTCGCGGGCGAGCACTTCCACCAGAAATTCTGGCATTTGCTGCAGGCGCTGCCTCATCTGCAATGGAACACGACGGCCCTGGCCATGCTGTCTTTGCTGCTGGTCGTGTTTTCGTCGCGCCTGCCGCGCATGGGCCGTGTGCCGGGCCCGTTGGTGGCGCTGGTGGTAGCCACCGCGCTGCAGTCGGTGTTTCACTTTGAAGGCGTGGCGACCATAGGCAGCACTTTCGGAGGCATTCCCCGCAGCCTGCCCAGCCTGCAGTGGCCCGAGTTTTCCATGGGGCGGGTGGTGGAACTCATCGGGCCGGCTTTTGCCATCGCCATGCTGGGCGCCATTGAATCCTTGCTGTCGGCGGTGGTGGCCGACGGCATGGCGGGCACGCGCCACGACTCCAACCAGGAACTGGTGGGCCAGGGCCTGGCCAATATCGCGTCGCCGCTGTTCGGCGGAATCGCCGCGACCGGCGCGATCGCGCGCACCGCGACCAATATCCGCAATGGCGGCAACAGCCCGCTCGCGGGAATCGTGCACAGCCTTACCCTGGTGCTGATCGTGCTGTTCCTGGCGCCCTATGCCGGCAATGTGCCGCTGGCCGTGCTGGCCGCCATTTTGTTCGTCGTGGCCTGGAACATGAGCGAAGCCAAGCATTTCGTGCGCATGGTTCGGCGCGCTCCGCGCGCGGATGTGGCGATTCTGCTGGTCACCTTCGGGCTGACGGTATTCGCCGACCTGGTCGTGGCCGTCAACATCGGCGTGGTGCTGGCCATGCTGTTCTTCTTGCGCCGCATGGCCGGCAGCGTCGAAGTCAATCGCCAGTCCGAGGCCATGCTGCGCAAGGAGTTCGCGTACGACGGCTTCCAGGGGCTGCCCGACGAGGTGCATGTGTATGCGGTGGACGGCCCTTTGTTCTACGGCGCGACCGGGGCTTTCCAGGCGGCTTTGCCGGGCGCGCATCACGACCCCAGGGTCGTCGTCATACGGCTGGGCCGCGTGCCGTTCATCGATGCAACAGGCCTGCAGGTGCTGGAAGACGCCGTGCAGGACATGCAGCGGCGCGGCATGCGGGTCATGATTACCGAAGCGAACGGCAGGGTGCACCGCAAGCTGGGCAGAATAGGGCTCATCGAAAAGCTGGGGCACGACAACCTGACGCTTTCGTTCACCCAGGCGCTGGAGCGCGCCCGCGAGGAAGTCGGCCGCGAACATCGATGAGGTCGCCGTCCTTCCGGGTGGTTGATAGAGGTCGGCACGAGCCGATCGAGGACCGCGTGGTGCCTGCCCTGTTTGTTCGCAGTCTGGTCGAGGCCTGGGTTGCCGGTTCCGGTGTTCGGCCGTTTATTTGGCGCCGCGGGTTTTTGAAGCGGCCGGAGCCGCTTGCCTGCCATAGGTGACGCCGTGGTCGGCAAGGTAATTGCGGATAAGTTGCCGCACGACCTGCGAGGGGGTGAGGTCCTGGCTGGCGCAGAGCTGTTCGAACGCTTTTTTCTTGTAGGGGTCGATCAGAACGGTAAGGCGGGCAGTCTTGGTTTCCATGGGCATGACAATGTGACGATGTGATTTACATTGTAATGTGATTCACATGGTTGCGATTATTTCGTTCCAGGGCCCGGCGACAGCCATAGGTATCCCGTGGGGTCGTCAGGGCAGGGGCCGAAGCCGCACTCGAGGGTTGTCGACAACGCATTGGCGGCCGTCAGCAGCAGAAACAGCCACATGACGAGGGCGGCCGCAAAGCCGGCGCGGGGCAGCGGTGCGTAGTGCTGGGTAAACCGCTCGAAAGTCAGCGCCACGCTGCAAAATACGATGAGCGCCGCAAACGCAATGAAGGCCCAGGTATAAAAGTGCAGTCCCAGGAACGGGCCGCCGAAGCCCGCGTCGCCCGGCGCGATATGCAGCAGGATCTGGCGGCCGGCTGCGAACATGCCGCCCAGGGCCGAGATGATGGTGATTCCGTAATGCAGGGACGAGGCGCCGAACCGTATATTGAGCAGCAAGCCCACGCCGGCCATGGCGAAGGCCGCGCGTTGCAGCAGGCACAGGGGGCAGGGCGGCTCGTCGAAGTGTATTTGCCAGACGAAGGCGAACAGCAGCACGCCGCACAGGCCGGCCAGGGCCAGGCAATTGAGGGGGCGCGACAGGGGGTGGCCCTGGTTGGTTGTGTAGTTTGCCATGGCGGGTTATAGCGAGATGGACAATGTGCCGGTCATGTGGTGGTGGCACCAGGCCGCGAAAACGATCAAGGTCAATAGCCACAGCCACAGGCATGCGCCGCGCTTGCCCATCAGGGCAAGCCAGAGAGCGACGGCGGCGGTAAGAAAAGGAAGCATCATGACCATGGGGTTCGCCTTGAAATCGTTCTTGCCGGCGCGTGGACGGCGTTCGGGCTGATTGGCAACGTGTTTGCCAGGATGGCGGTTAATGTAACCGATCGTGGCGCCGCTGCCTACGCCCATGCCGGTATTTATTGAGGTTGGATGGCGGCGGTTTGCCTATTGGGGCTTGGGCCCCGGAACACTCCTAGATTTTTGCGGGCGGGAATTCTTCGTCGGACATGAACAAATAGCGCACGACGTCGATCAGGCTGAGCACGATCACCAGGGGCGTGAACACATAGAACAGCACCAGGTACACGATGCCCCAGCCTATCTGGCCCAGGTAGAAACGGTGGGCGCCCAGCCAGCCCAGGAAAAGGGCGAGCACGATGGCGATTTTGCGCTGGCTGGTGTGCCTGACCAGATCCCGGCCTTTGTTGCGGATGAGCCAGATGCTGACGGGCACGGTAATGACCAGGGCGACGACGATTTTCCACATGTGCGCGGCGGCGTAGTAGCGCAGGGTGTAGTACACGTCGGAAAAGTTATGGATGGCGATGCCCGTCAGGTATGAAAGCCATTGCAGCATTTCGTGGCCGATGGATTCGCCAAAGGTCAGTGCCGCCAGCACGACCAGGAATACGATGATGGGCAGGATGATTTTTTGCAGCATATGGACGCCTTGCGTTCAGCCAGAGAGACCCTAGTGTAATGGCAGTGCGGCGATTTATCAGAGAATTCCCAGCCGCCAGAGCGACGTGATTTCCGCGCTGCGCGCTTCGTGCAGCGGATCGGAGGCGTCGAAGGCCTTGGCATGCCGGGGTTTGGCGGCAAGCCGGCCCAAGACGCGCAAGCCGGCGTTGCGGATGGTTTCTTCCAGGAAGCCGGCAGGGCGCAACCCCAGGTGTTCAGCCAGGTCGGACATGATCAGCCAGCCTTCGCCGTGTTCGTTCAGGTGCGCGGCAAGCCTGTTCAGATAGCCTTTCAGCATGGTGCTGCCGGGGTCGTAGATGGCGTGTTCCAGGCTGGAGGTGGGGCGGGCCGGAAGCCAGGGCGGGTTGCATACGATCAGGCCGTAGCGCCCTTGTGGAAACAAATCGGCCCGCACGATGTCGATGCGCGATTCCAGGCCTTGCCGGGCGATGTTTTCCCGTGCGCAGGCCAGCGCCCGCTCGTCCATGTCCGTGGCGATGACTTTGCCGATGCCGCGCGCGGCCAGCACGGCGGCCAGCACGCCGCTGCCGGTTCCGATGTCCACGGCCACGTCGGCAGGGGGCAGCGGCGCCTGGGCGACCAGGTCGATGTATTCGCCACGCAAGGGCGAGAACACGCCGTAGTGAACGTGGATGCGCTCGGGCAGGGCGGGGACGGCAACGCCCTTGTTGCGCCATTCGAAGGAACCCACCATGCCCTGCAAGGCGCGCAGCGGCAGCAGCAGCGGCTCGCCGATGTGGCCCAGGGCGGCCTGGCAGGCTTGCCTGACGTCGGGAGCACGATGCAGGTCGATGCCGAAGCCGCCGTCCAGTTCGATGAGAATGGCGTTGAGCAGATTCGCCCGCTGCGACTGCGCCAGCCGATGCTGGTTGAACGCCTCTTGCGGCGATAGCGGGGCGGCCTCGTCCTTGCGCTGCCTGGCTTGGTGTTTGCTACGATGCTGGTCGATGCGCCGGGCCACAGCGTTCAGAAGCTGCCGGGCGTTATGGAAATCGCCGCGCCACAGCATGCTGCTTCCCTGGCTGGCCAGGCGGAAGGCGGTGTCGGCGGTGCAGGTGTCGTCGATGACGACAATGCGCTTGGGCGGCTGGCGGCCGCTTTCCGGGTGCCATAGCGCCCGATGTTCGAGGCCGCCCTCGTGCCAGTGCGCGTAGGCCGGGGCGTTGGCCTCCGTGCTTGAGGCGTGCATGCCGGTTGTCGCATGCGCCTCTTCGCGGATGGGCGCCGGTTCGCTGCCGGGGGATGTGCCGATTGGGGTGTCAGTCATCCAGCTCGCCGTCTTTTTGCGTCAAATAGATCAAAACCAGGATCAACGTGGTCAGGAAATGAAAGGCGCTGGGCACGCCGTTCCATTTCGGCGACATCCACATGCCGAACCATTCTCCGCCAATGGACATGAAACCCACCTGCCATGTCAGGAACCCCAGGGTAAGGCCGATGACGGCATGGCGCTTGGCGCGGTTGAAGGCTCGGGCGGGCGAGCGCAAGGCCTTGAGCAGCCGGAACGCGCCCAGCCAGCAGAACACGGCGGTAAGCGATTCCAGAAGGATGATGAACACGTATCCGGCATGATGCAGCCAGGGCGATTCGATGGCGCGGTAGTGGATGCTCGAGTCGGGGAAAATGCTGTCCATCAGGAACACATGATGGACGAATGCGTAATTGGTGCCGTAGTCGGTGATGTTGCCGAAGGCCACCAGGGTGGCGAACAAGGCCATGGCGGCCACGCAGAGTATTTTCGAGTATCGGGATGTCATGGATTGTCCTGGTGAGTGTGCGGCAGGCAGGTTTGCGCCAGCGCATGGTTCCAGCGTTCCATGTGCGCGGCGGCCTCGCGGCGGCTGATTTGCGGCGTAAACGTTTTGTCGGCGCGCCATAGCTGGGAAAGCTCGCGTTGGCCGCCATAGACTCCGCTGGCCAGGCCCGCCAGCCAGGCGGCGCCCAGCGCCGTGGTTTCGATGACGGCGGGACGCACGATGGGAATGCCCAGCAGGTCGGCCTGGAACTGCATGAGCAGGTCGTTGGCGCTGGCGCCGCCGTCGACGCGCACCTGGGCCAGCCCGGCGGCGCCCGCGGCCACGGCGTCCAGGCTCATGGCCTGCAAGAGGGCGGTGCTTTGGAAGGCAATGCTTTCCAGGGCGGCGCGCGCAATGTGCGCCATGGTCGAGCCCCGGGTCAGCCCGGTGATGATGCCGCGCGCATCGGGCTGCCAGTAGGGGGCGCCCAGGCCGCTGAAGGCCGGCACCAGCACGACGCCGCCCGAGTCGGGCACGCTGTGCGCCATGGCTTCGATTTCGCGGCTTTGTTCGAAGGCGTGCAGTCCGTCGCGCATCCATTGCACGACGGCCCCGCCGACGAACACGCTGCCCTCCAGGGCGTATTCGATTTGCCCGCCGGCCTGCGCCGTGCGGGTGGTGATGAGGCCGTTTTGCGAGGTCTGGAAACGGCTGCCCGTGTGCATCAGCGTGAAGCAGCCTGTGCCGTAGGTGTTCTTGGCCATGCCTTCCTCGAAGCAAGCCTGGCCGAACAGCGCGCTTTGCTGGTCGCCGGCGACCCCGCATATGGGGATGGCATGGCCCAGCAGTTCAGCGTGCGTCGATCCGTAGCGGGCGCTGGAGGGCAGGACGCGCGGCAGCAGGCCGGCCTCGATGCTCATGGCCTCGAGCAGGTCGGCGTCCCAGTCGTTGTCGCGCACATTGAAAAGCATGGTGCGCGATGCGTTGCTGACGTCGGTGGCGTGTACTTGTCCGCGCGTCAATTGCCAGATCAGCCAACTGTCCACCGTGCCGAAGGCGAGCTCGCCCTTGCGCGCAAGTTCGCGTGCGCCGGGCACGTTGTCCAGCAGCCATTGCAGCTTGGTTCCCGAGAAATAGGCATCGATGCGCAAGCCTGTCTTGGCGAGAATGGTGTTCTCCATTCCCTGCTCGCGCAATGCCGCGCAGGCGGGTTCCGAACGCCGATCCTGCCAGACGATGGCATTGTGGATGGGCCGGCCTGTCTGCCTGTGCCAGACTACGGTGGTTTCGCGCTGATTGGTCAAGCCCAGGGCGTGGATGTCCGAAGCCCGCAGCTTTGCCTTGGCGATCACCCTTTTGGCGGTTTCGAGCTGGGTTTGCCAGATGTCCTGGGGATCGTGCTCGACCCAGCCGGGCCGGGGGTAGATCTGGCGGTATTCCCGTTGTTCGCTCGCCACCACTTGCCCATGGACATCGAAAATAATGCTGCGGGAGCTGGACGTGCCCTGATCCAGGGCAAGCAGATAAGTCATGGTGTCGTGACGCCGGTATACGAAATGCGATGGCCAGAGCGTAACCCGGGACGGCGCGGTTGCGCCAGTGCCTTGTGAACAAACCGCGCCGGGCGGTATCCTGACGCCACAGGCACGGGTTGCCTTTTGGATATCCAATGATGACAGCTCCTAAGGCGCTTCCCGCCAAGACAGATAGACCTCGATTGCTGGCCGGGCTTTTGCAGGGCGGGCCGTACGACCTGGCGATCGTCGGCGGCGGGGCCACGGGTCTGGGCGTAGCCCTCGATGCCGCTTCCCGGGGCTTGTCGGTGGCGCTGGTGGAGTCGCTGGATTTTGCGAAGGGCACTTCGTCGCGCGCGACCAAGCTGGCGCATGGCGGCGTGCGCTACTTGGCGCAGGGCAACATCGCCCTGGTGCGCGAGGCGCTGCGCGAGCGGCGCGCCATATTGCGCAATGCGCCCCACCTGGCCGCGCCGCTGTCCTTTGTCGTTCCGGGCTATCGGTGCTGGGAGGCCCCGTTCTATACGGCGGGCCTGAAGCTCTACGAAGCGTTGGCGGGCCGCGCGCGCATCGGGGGCGCCGAGCTGCTGTCGCTCGAGGAAACCGTGCGCAGCCTGCCCGGTGTGCGCCGGCAAGGGTTGAAGGGGGCGGCCAGATATTGGGACGGGCAGTTCGACGATGCGCGCCTGGCGTTGGCCTTGGCCCGCACGGCGGCAAGCTTTGACGCGGCATTGCTCAATTATTGCCGTGCCGAGGGGTTGCTGTACGACAACGGGCGGGTGGCCGGCTTGCGGTGCCTCGACGCCGAGACCGGCGAGTCGTTCGCCATACGCGCTCGTTGCGTCGTGAATGCCACCGGAGTCTGGGCGGACGAGCTGCGCCGGCAGGACAGCAAGCAGCGTGGGCAAACGGCCGGCGATCTGGTCATGCCCAGCCAAGGGGTGCACCTGGTGGTCGACGCCTCCTTCCTCGATTCGCAAAGCGCCTTGCTGGTGCCCCGCACGCGCGATGGCCGGGTTCTGTTCGCCGTGCCGTGGCTGGGCAAGCTGGTTCTGGGAACGACCGATACTCCCCGCAAGGATATTGCGCGGGAGCCCGTGGCGGGTCACGACGAGGTCGAGTTCATCCTGAGCGAGGCGGGCCGCTATTTATCGAGGGCGCCCGTGCGCGGCGACGTCACCAGCGTCTGGGCCGGCTTGCGTCCTTTGGTCGTGCCCGGCGGCAAGCAGGACGAGGGCGGCACCAGCCACGTCAATCGCGAACACACCGTACTCGTCAGCGCTTCGGGCCTGGTTTCGGTCGCGGGAGGCAAATGGACGACCTACCGGGCCATGGCCCAGGATGTTCTGGCGCATTGCGAGACGGCGGGTCTGCTGCCTTCGCTGCCACCCTGCCGGACGGAAAATCTCATGCTGGTTGGCGGCGATGTTCGGCGCGACGCCGCCAGCCTGGCCCGGGCCAGGGCGTACGACGCCTATGGTTCGGAGGAGGAGGCGGTGCGCGCGCTGCCGGGCGCCGATGTCGAGCTGTGCGAAGGCGTCACCGAAGCCATGCTGCGATTCTCCGCGCGCCACGAATACGCGCGTACGGTGGAGGACGCGCTGGCGCGCCGGTGCCGCACGCTTTTTCTGGATGCGGCCATGGCGGCAAGCATCGCGCCGCGGGCGGCGCGCATCATGCGCGAGGAAACCGGGGTGGATCCCAGGCTGGAAGAGTTCCAGGCATTGGCCGGGCAGTACGCCAATGCGCCGTGAACACGCCAGGAGCCGTGAACCGGGATGTCGTGCGGAACGGAACTACTCGGTGAAGAACGTGCCGGCGCCTTCGAAGCGCCTGGCAAAGTAGCGGCTATCCAGCGCATCGAGGCGTACACGCCCTCCGCTGGACGGCGCATTGACAAAAAGTCCGTCGCCCACATAAATGCCGACGTGCGAATAAGGCTGGTTCAGGGTGTTGAAAAACACCAGGTCGCCCGCTTTTAGGTTTTTCCGGTTTATGGGACGGGTGGTTTGCGCGATGACGGCGGCGTTGTGCGGCAGCCGTTCGTCGGCGATGCGATCGACTACGTAAGCGACCAGGCCGCTGCAGTCGAAGCCTTCGGCGGGGTTCTCGCCGCCGTAGCGATACCGGGTATCGAGCAAGGACAGCGCGGTCATGACCATGTCGCCGCGTTTGCTGGCATCGATGACGACACGCTGGGGAGCGGCCGCGCCCCTATGGTAATTCGACGGCCCCGCGCATCCGGCCAGCAGCAGGGCGCTCATCAATGCCAATGCCGCCGCGCCGTTTTTTCCACCAAAGAGCCAGCCCGGCTCGAAAAAGCAGACGAAGGTTCTTGCGGCATACCGCGCCATGGCAATTCTCGCAAATGACATCGCAGTGGCGATTTCAGCAGCAAGTATCCGCGATGCGGGAGGGAATATTTATGACCATATGTTTCTTTTGTGTAAATTCTGTCGTATTTCTACCAAATACAAGGCGATGGCAGCTAGTGATTTTCCCCGATTGAGATAAATGCATTTTGCGCTAACTTCATTGAAATCTCCAGAATCAAGCAGTTTTTTCCGCCTCTTGCCTGCCGGAGCCGCCATTCCGTGTATGACAAATTACTTGTTCACGTTACTAAATAAAGGTAATGTTGCAAAAGTTGAAAAATTTGCAAGTTTTGCGCATTGTCGAAGATATGCTTGATATATATCAAGATAAAAAGTGGATATTTATATAACCTGTTGATCTAATTTAATAATTATTTTTTTAAGTCTGCAAGGTTATTTTGGGCGTATGGGTATGACTGGTACATTTTTGTGCTTGGTTTAAGCTGTCGAGTAGATTACTATTACAAACAGTTGTCACAATAGATACATCAAGTATTGTTAATGTATTTATTCTGTAAATTTTGTAAATTAATCAACCATATATTTCCATATCTGAAACGGGCCTCGCAGGGGTCTCTTCTATCGGCAACCGTTCTGGTTTTTTAAGAGGAAATTTCGTGTCAGTTGATTCAAATTCGGCATTGCATGACATTAGGGAAGTAAATCTGTCCTATCTCATGCTGGCGCAGCGCCTGCTGCGGGAAAATTATGCGGCGGGCATGTTCAGGTTGGGGGTTGGATCCGACGTTGCGGATATTATCCTTGGCCTGTCTCCAGCGCAACTGGTCAAGCTGGCCAGTTCCAGTTCCTTGATCTGCGGTTTTCGCCTCGATGATTACAGCCTGCTTTCGTCCTTGACGCAGGATGTGCTGGGCGGGGTGCTGCAGCAGGCGCATTCCACCATTCTGCTGTCGCAGCAGCCTGTTGTGCCAGCGGTTTGAGCGGGCTGAAAATGACTGGGAAAAGCGTTGCCCGCGAGGCCGAGGAAATCCTTCTGGCCACATCCATGATCAAGCTGGGGGCGCGGCTGCAGGTATTGCAGGCCGAGACCTCGCTCAGCTACGACCGGCTGGCCCGGCTGTACCGCGAGGTCAAGGGTTGTTCGCCGCCCAAAGGCATGTTGCCGTTTTCCGTCGACTGGTTCATGACCTGGCTGCCGAACATCCACTCAAGCATGTTCTACAGCATCTACCGGTATCTCGACCGCTACACGCCGGCCAAAAAATCGCAGGCGCTGATCGAAGCCTATCGCTTGTATCTGGAACAGGCCGACGCTGGCCGCCAACAAGGCTCCGAAGACGACGAACCGGTGCTCAGCTTTACCCGGGCATGGATGCTGCTGCGTTTTTTCGAAAGCGGCATGGTGCAGTTGTCGCATTGCGTGAGGTGCAAAGGGGGTTTTGTGGCTCATGCCCACGATCCCGATCACGACTTCGTATGCGCGATCTGCCGTCCGCCGCCCCGGGCGGGCAAGACGCGCAATCACCGCGCGTCCAATGTCTCGGCGTAATGCGCAAAGCCGCGCCGCGCCTGCCAGGTCTGCTCAGCAGGCCTTTTTTATGCCGCGGGCTGCTTGGCTCCATGATTTTCAGAACCCTGATTTGGCTTCGAAAAAGCCCGTTGACGGACGCTTTTAGAATGGCCGAAACAGGCGATCATAGGCCGCTATGTATCTCTTAAGGGCCCGCTTGTGTTAATTCTGATTGGATATCTGGTTGTTCTGCTCTCCGTATTCGGCAGCTATGTCGCGTTGGGCGGGCATATGGGAGCCCTGTATCAGCCATTCGAATTCCTGCTGATCGGCGGAGCGGCCCTGGGCGCCTACATTGCCTCGAACAGCGGCAAATCGGTGTCCCTGATGTTCAAGGCCATTCCCCAGGTGTTCAAGCGCAGTCCGTACACCGACAAAGAGGTGTACATGGAACTGATGGCCTTGCTGTACGTGCTGTTGAACAAGGCCAGGCGCGATGGCCTGATGACCATCGAAAACGATATCGAAGAGCCTGAAAACAGCGCCATCTTCGCCGAGTACCCACGTATTTTGCGCGACCCCATCCTGATGGTGTTCATTACGGACTATCTGCGTCTGATGATAAGCGGCAACATGAGCCCCTACGAAATCGAGACGCTCATGGATCAGGAAATCGAAGCGCACCAGCACGAGCAGAATATTCCCTCGCGCGCCCTGGCCGTGGTGGCCGACGCCTTGCCCGCATTCGGCATCGTCGCCGCCGTGCTGGGCGTCATCAAGGCGCTGGCGTCGGTCGACAAGCCGCCCGCGATTCTGGCCGATCTTATCTCCAAGGCCATGGTCGGCACCTTCCTGGGCATTTTGCTGGCGTATGGATTCATTTCTCCATTGTCCTCCGCGATGGAGCGGCGCACGGTCGTCTCGACCAAAATACTGGAATGCATCAAGGTTACCTTGCTGGCCAGCATGAACGGCTATCCCCCGCAGCTTGCCATCGAGTTTGGGCGCAAAGTGCTTTATAGCAGCGTGCGCCCCTCGTTCGGCGAGCTGGAGAATCATGTCCGGCAGGCCAAGGCACCCGCGAAAAAAGTGGCGTAACGGTATAGCGCAATGAGTCATTCGCCGTCCGATCGCATCGTCATCCGCCGCAAGAAAGTCCCGGCTCATGGGAGTCAGCACGGGGCCTGGAAAATCGCCTACGCCGACTTCATGACCGCCATGATGGCTTTTTTCCTGGTCATGTGGCTGATAGCCATTCTTCCCCGGGAAAGCCTGCCGGGCATCGCCGATTTCTTTCGCATGCCGTTGATGACTGCGATCACGGGCGGCCCTCAACTGGATGAAAGCTCGAAGGTCATTCCGGGCGGCTCGCCCACCGTCATTCCCAACAAAACGACCCCCGCATCGAAGCACAAGCAGCGGTCGGCCCAGGACGAGGAAGAGGATCGGCGCGACCAGCGCCGGCTGGAGGACCTCAAGACCGATCTCGAGGCGCTGATCGAATCCGATCCGGTGCTGAAGCAGTTCCGCCCGCAACTATTGCTGGACATGACGCCCGACGGCCTGCGCATCCAGATCGTCGACCAGCAGAACCGCCCCATGTTCGCCACGGGCAGCGCCCAGGTTCAGCCCTATATGCGGGATATCCTGCGCGAGCTGGGACCGGTTTTCAACAAGCTGCCCAACAGCATCACGATCTCCGGCCATACCGACGCCATGCAATACGCCTCGGGCGAGCGCGAATACAGCAACTGGGAGCTGTCGGCGGATCGCGCCAACGCGGCGCGTAAAGAGCTGGTGGCGGGGGGGATGCTGGAAAACAAAGTCAAGCGCGTGCTGGGCCTGTCGTCGTCGGTAAGCCTGATTAAAGATAATCCCAATGCTGCCGTTAACCGCCGTATCAGTCTGCTTGTATTGAATCGGCGCGCAGAACGCCGCATCGACGAGCAGAATGCGACAAGTGAATCCCTGACCAATCTGAAGTCGATCATGGAAGGGGCTTCCCGTCCGCCGCCGATCTATGTCGGCGGCAAGGGTCTGGGTGATGCCGCGGGCGTCGCGCCGACAGCCGAAGCGGCGGCCGGATCCACGGTTCCGGCAGCTTCCGGGCCGGCTCCGGGAGCCCGCCCGGCGGAAACGGCCCGGTAAGCCGCCGCATCGGCCAGGCGGCTGACCCGGCTTCCCGGGCGCCTGGGAAGCTGGTTCGCTGAATGGCTTCGATGTTGTTATAGGAAATGATAATGAGTGCGGGTGTCGATTTAAGCCAGTTCTACGAGACGTTTTTCGATGAAGCCGACGAATTGCTGGCCGACATGGAGCAAACCCTGCTTGCCGTGGACGTCGACCATCCGGACAGCGATCAGCTCAACGCAATATTTCGCGCCGCCCACTCCATCAAGGGCGGAGCCGGCACGTTCGGCTGCTTTGGTCATCTTGCCGACACCACCCATCTTCTCGAGAACCTGCTCGACGCTTTGCGTCGCGGCGAAATGAGTGTGCGAAAGGACATGATCGATTTATTCCTGGAAACCAAAGATGTCCTGACTGCGCAAGTGGCGGCCTATCGTAATTCCGAACAGCCCAACGAGCAGGCCTATGAGCGCATTTGCGCCCAATTGCGCGAACTTGCGCTGGAGCAGGGCGGCGAAATTCCCGCCGGCATGCCGCCGGCGTCCGTTCCGGCTGCCTCGCCAGAGCCGCTTCCGGCGCCCGAACCGGTGATTGCGCCGGAAGCGGCCGCCGCTCCGGCCCCGGTCGGCGGCTCGCCGTATCGCGTGTCGATAAAAAGCATTACCCCGAAAGATGCGCAGGCCTTGAGCGATGAAATGGCATTGCTGGGGCAGGTGCTGCATCGTGAGTCGTCGCCGGACTCCCTGAGCATTTGGCTGGACACCACGGCAAGCGCGGCCGATCTCGAGGCGGTTTGCTGCTTTATCGTCGACGCCATGCAGGTCAGCGTGGTTTCCGAAAGGCCGCCTGCCGGCGCGCAAGCCGCGGCGGCCCAGCCGATTCAAGCGCCTGCCGTTGCGGCAGCGCCGCCTGCTCAAGAGCCCGCCGCCCCTGTGGCGCCGTCCTCCCAACCCTTTGAGCCGGCCGCTCCCGCTTCCGAGGCGGCATCCGCATCCGACTCGTCAAGGAAAAAGGCGGAAAAATCCGGCAAAGAATCCAGCACCATCCGGGTGGGGGTCGAAAAAGTCGATCAAATCATCAACCTGGTCGGCGAACTGGTCATTACGCAAGCCATGTTGGTTCAAACGGCCTCCACACTGGATCCCGTCCTGCACGACCGCCTGCTGAACGGCATCGAGCAACTGGAGCGCAACGCGCGCGACCTGCAGGAATCGGTCATGTCCATCCGCATGATGCCCATGGACTATGTATTCAGCCGGTTCCCGCGCGTAGTGCGCGAAAACGCCTCCCGCCTTGGCAAGCGCATCAAGCTGACGACGCACGGCCAGGCCACCGAACTGGATAAAAGCCTGATCGAGCGCATCATCGATCCGCTGACGCATTTGGTGCGCAACAGCCTGGATCACGGCATCGAGCTGCCCGAGGTGCGCGAGGCCGCGGGCAAGGATCCGGAAGGCCAACTGGTGCTGTCGGCCCAGCACAACGGCGGGCAGATCGTGATCGAGGTGTCCGACGACGGCGCGGGCCTGAGCCGCGAACGCATCCTGAAAAAAGCGCTGCAGCAGGGCTTCCCCGTCAACGACAACACGCCGGACGACGAGTTGTGGCAGCTTATCTTCGCGCCGGGCTTTTCAACCGCCGAAAAGGTCACCGACATTTCGGGGCGCGGCGTGGGCATGGACGTCGTGCGCCGTAACATTCAAAGCATGGGCGGGCATATCCAGTTGTCGTCGCGCGCGGGCGAGGGTACGACCACCCGCATTCTTCTGCCGTTGACGCTGGCCATCCTGGACGGCATGTCGGTTCAGGTGGGCGAGGAAATCTTCATCTTGCCGCTTACCCACGTGACCGAGTCGATGCAGCCCACGGCCGAGCAGTTGCACAGCATTTCCGAAACGGAACACGTCCTGCACGTGCGAGGCGAGTACCTGCCGCTGGTGCCCCTGCACGGCGTGTTTTCGGTCGAGGGCGCGCAAACCGACATTACACGTTCCATCGCCGTCATTCTGCAGGCCGAGGAAACGCGGTTCGCGCTGCTGGTCGATCACCTGGTGGGCCAGCAGCAGGTGGTTGTCAAGAATCTGGAATCCAATTACAGAAAAATCCCGGGAATTTCCGCTGCAACGATACTGGGCGATGGCAGCGTCGCCCTGATTGTCGATGTGTTCGCGCTGATGCGCATGACGCGTACCAAAGAAGGCGTAGCCGGTTTCTAAAGCTATCGGAGAAAGCAATGTTCAATAAATTTCAAGCAGGCGCACAGCAGGTCGACGACGCAGGCCGCGAGTTCCTGGTTTTTACGCTGGCCAACCAGGAATACGGCATCGACATCCTCAAGGTGCAGGAAATTCGCGGCTACGACAGCCAAAGCGTGACCCGAATCGCCAATGTGCCCTCGTTCATCAAGGGGGTCACCAATTTGCGCGGCATCATCGTGCCCATCGTCGATATGCGCATCAAGTTCAACCTTGAAAAGGTCGAGTACAACCAGCATACCGTGGTCGTCATCCTGAATCTGGAGACCCGGGTGGTGGGCGTGGTGGTCGACGGCGTGTCCGACGTGCTCATGCTCAAGCCCTCCGAAGTCAGCGCCGCGCCCCAGTTCGGCACGGCGTTTTCCACCGAGTACCTGACGGGCATCGGCACCGTGGGCGAACGCATGCTGATCCTGGTCGATATCGAACGCCTCATGACCAGCCAGGAAATGGCCCTGGTCGAGCAGGCGGCGGTGGTTTAAGCCAGGCATTCGTGCAACGCGTCCAGGACGGAGGCGCGCGTCGTGAATTGCGGCGCATGGATTGAAACAAGTACAAGGAGTCAAGACCCATGAGCAGGTTCATCTCGTTTAAAGACTTGAAGGTTCGTACCAGCCTGGTGCTGGTGTTGATCTTCTTTGTGGTCATGCTGCTGGTGGGCGCGGCGCTGGGCGTGTTTTCGCTGCGCGCGAACAGCCATACGTTCCAGACTGTGGTCCAGAACCAGAAGATCCGGGCAGAGCTGGCGCAATCCATCGACCATTTCAAGAACGTGCAGGTTGCCCTGGGATTGGGGGTGGAGGCCATTCTGAAGCATCGCGCGCAGAAGGGCCTGACCGAAGGCGATCTTTCCGAGCCCTCGGGCGACTCCGACCATGCGGCGGCCCAATATGTCGAGAAGGCCAAGGCCGAGTTCGCCACGTCGCAAAAGCATTATGCCGAGTTTCGCAAATTATCCGAAGGCCAGAAAGATCGGGTCTTCAACACCGTCGAGAATTCCTATGCCTCGTTGATGAACGGCGGCGTCGAGCCGTTGTTCGACTACCTCATCAAAGACGATGTCGATGGCTACAACGCCTTCAAGGACAGTACCGGCGAGTATCTGCAAGGCGACTTGTACGACTCCGTTGCCGAGTTCAACAAATTTCAGCAGACGCAGATCAAGCAGATCCACGAGCACGAAACCCAGCAATACACCTTGATCGTCCAACTGGTGATAGCAGGCATCGTGGTGGCGCTGATCATTTCCGCGCTGGCCTATGTTTTTCTGGGGCGCGTCGTGTTGCGGCCCTTGCGGCTGGCTGGCGAGCATTTTGACCGGATAGCGGGAGGGGACCTGACGCAGCGGGTGGAGGTGAGGTCGCGCAACGAGATCGGGGTGTTGT
>CALMPB010000307.1 GCA_937871985.1 uncultured Burkholderiaceae bacterium | reverse complement strand
GGTCGATGGCAACTACATGCAGACCGCGACGGGACGCCTGCAACTTGCGCTCAATAGCACTGGCAAGTTCAGCCAGTTGGCGGTGACCGGCAATGCGTCGCTTGGCGGTACGCTGGCGATTGCCCCGCAACGGGGCTGGTACGCGACCGGCTACGGCGTCACCTCGGACAAATGGTTGAGCGCGGGCAACATCACCGGCGCTTTCGCCAACGTCTCGACCGTGCTGGCATCGCCCACGTTGAACGCGGTTGCGTCGGCTCAAGGCAACAATACCTATCGCGTTGCGTTCACGCGCGCGCCCGATGCGTATTCACGCTATGGCGCCGATGGCAATGGCCAGCGCCTTGGAGCCGCTCTGGACGCAATCGCCGGCAATGCCGGCGCCGGTCTGCGACCTGTGGTCGCCGCCTTGGACTTCTCGGCCGAGGACGGCAGCGGCGTGACATCGGCCTTGCGTCAACTGTCGCCCTCGGCCTATGGGTCGATGTTCACTGGCGGCCTGCTGCGGGAACGCCAGATTACCGACATGGTGGCTTCCGCCGTCGGCGCAGATGGCCTGGAGCCCGCGGGCGGCACAGCCACCGCGCGCGGCGCCTGGCGATCGTTTGCAACGCCCTTCGGCAGCGGATACCGCTTCAGCCGCGACGGCGACATGGCCGGCTCCAATGGCAATACCTACGGCATGGTGTTCGGCGCCGAGAAAATTGCGGATGGCGAGCAGACCTGGACTCTGGGCGTGCACGCGGCTCTCAGCGGCCTATCCACCCGGTTCGACAGCAAGACGCCTGGCTCGGGCAAGACCACGGCCGTGGGTGTCGGGGTACATGCTCGCTACGCCCCGAATCCCGATGCGGGCGCCCATGCGTTTGCATTGGCGCGTGTCGGCATGGAAGACGGCCGCGTCGATCGCAACATTGACGTAAACGGGTATTCGGCCTCCCCTCGCGGCACCTGGACTGGCGCCACGGCGACGGCATCGATAGGCGGCGGTTGGCGTTGGAAACTCGGCGAAAGGTCGAGCGTCGGCCCCATCGCGGCCCTGGACTACACCGCGCTGCACCGCCCGGGCATGAGCGAAACGCGGGGCAACGGTGCGGGCCTGAACCTGGAAAGCAAGACGTTCGACTCATTGCGCTCGCGTCTCGGCGGCGAAGTGCGCTTCAAGTTCCCGACAGACGCCGGCAATTTCCTGACCGCCAGCCTGCAAACCACCTGGAATCATGAATTGACCGGCGGCGGCGTCACGCAGACTGCTTCGTTCGCAGGAGATCCGAGCGCGAGTTTCAGCACCCGCAGCCAAGTCGTGGGCCGCGACAGTCTCGGCGTACAGGGTGGCGTGTCGTACCGCATGGCGCAGCGCATGACTCTCGGTGCAGCGGTATCGAGCAACTTTTATCGCGGCGGAGACACTGAAGTAGCGGGTACCGTCTCGGCGACCTGGCGTTTCTGAAGCGTCGGCAAAAGGCGCCGGATGAACGCCGGCGCCTTTTGCGGGAATGAATGAGCGTCAGGGGGCAATGCGGCTGCTGGGGCTATTTGCCTGCTGGCGTGCCGTCTGGCCGCAGACACAATCCTCCGGTGCGCATGTCGCAAATAAAATACCAATAATGCGTATCTTCCAGGCGAGCCATGCTGACCGAATAATGGAATTTTCCTGCCTGTATCGTGTCGGTGACAGCCCAGCCGGCATCATCCTTTAGTTTGCATTTTGGGTATTTTATGTCGTCATAGAAACAGTGGATCACTTTCACGGGAAAGCCGCATTCATTTTCGATGCGCCATAATTCTTCCGATACCCCTCCGGTGTTCTTGTGCTCGAAGGAGACACACGACTGTTTCACGAGCGGAGCTCGACCCTCGGCTTTCAAAGGCGGCTCGTCGTTTCGTTGCCACGGATTTGGCAAGGTCTTTCTGGCGTTGGCTGTCTGCTCTTGAGCTCGATACGCCGCTTGAGCCTCCAGCCTTCTATTCTCCTCCTCTTGCTGTGCTTGTTGCCGCTTGTACTCGGCCGCAGCGGCGCTCTCCGAGGCACGCTGCGCAGATGAATTGCCGCTGGACAGAAGGTTGATGATGCCGGGCAATGACTGCAATACGGCGCCTGCTGCGCCCGGTGCGGATGGTCGTGCCGGGGTGGAGCCAGGCCTGGCTGAACATGCTGCCTGGCAGTATCTTTCGAAGTCGGCGTCGCTCCCGGAGAGGTCATAGGCCGGTGTGCTGCCGTCCGCGCGTCTGCATTTGCATAACACTCCCGCCTCGGCCTCGCTGCCTCCGATAAAAAAAAACGACGATAAAAGTAGGAGAAATATCCAGAACTGGATCTGGCTCTTGGCAAATGGCTTCATTTTCATTTCCTGGATCTATCCGGCGCTGGCGGCATGTCTAGTCGGCAAGCACGGTACTGGCCGTCAATTCCGCATAGAGATTTATAGTGCTCTCCAAGTAATCTATATACCGTCGGTCGAGATTCAGTTTTTTCGCCTCCGCGGCTGCATACTCATATAGCGTCAGAACCTTCGCATAGCTGGCGCGATTGGGCTTTCCGTTCCCATCTTTCCAGATGCTCCGCTCGATGGGGTCAAGCTGGCGGACAATTTTTTCCAAGAATTTTTTAGCCTGCAGAGCAGCGTGCGGTCCGTCCAGCCGCTCCGCATCTTTCGGAAAATTTTCAATATCAAATGGGCGAATTGCCATGTCCATATACAGCTCTGGATATTTGGCTACCTCATATTGATAACTCGATCCATATATATATGCCCGGTACATCAACTCCTTGGCATCGGGGCGGCCCAAGCCGTCGGCGATGAGGAAGGACAAATAGTCGCCGTTGTATAGCTTGCGCGGCGTGTCCTTGGTCACGGTTGGCGAGCTATCGTCAACGAATGCGCCAATGTTTATGAGATTGGAGTTTCTATAGGGCAAAGCAAACTTGCTGGCATTCGAGTAGTCGCCAACGTTTGCATAGAGGAAGGCCGCAATTCCGGAGAGCGTCTTGCAAGGGACCGAGGGTGCCAGGGGATCACGAGTGAGTGGAAGCCCTCCGTCGCAGGCGTTCAGTGCCAGCGAAGCGACCGCGTTTGCGTTTGCGGAAGTGGCAGGCGCTCGCAGCGCAGCCAGGGTCGTCGTACGTTCCTCCTGAGTCATATAAATCCGGCGGTTGGAGCCGGAGGAGCCGCACGCTAGAAGGCTGCCGCTTAGAAGGGCAACGATGATTGCTTTCAGGTATTTCATGATGGCCGTCGCTATGTTTGATTGCCACTACAGTGGCCGCGCAATTGGCAGTCAGTTCGCGGCGAAGGCAGTCTAGGCCGGGTCCGGGCTTCAGACATCCCCTATTTGGGGTAGATGAAATCTCCTGGAATTGCAGTGCTGGTATGCTCCTTGCGAGCCATCCCTGCAGCGAAATCTCCCAGGAGTTTTTGCAATGCCGATACAGCCGAGCTATTTGCAGCATTTCTATTCGGGGCTGGAGCCCTTGCAGGCTTTCGATGTCGTTTACGGCGGCTGCTTCGAGCACCGGCTGGTGTCGTCGCTGCTGGCGACCATGGAGCATCAGCGTCTTGTCCTGGGCGACGTGCGCCTGGAAACCGGCCGCTACGAGTTTCCCGTTATCGCGCACGGCACTATGCCCAAGGACGGGCTGTGCATCGGATTCATGGCGGAAGGCGGCGAAATGACCCGCTGCAATACGGCGGCGATACACGCCGAGGAAATACAGATATATCCGCCCGGGATCGAGCTCCTGTATCACGCCAGCGGAAATTCCCGCTGGGTGAACTTCACCGTGCCCGAGGAACGCCTGCAGCAGGCGGCCGTTGCCCGGATGGGCCGGCCCCTGCGGCTGCGCAGGCATTCATTTCATTCCATACGCCTGCGCTCGGGAGGAAGGCAACGCCTGACGACGCTGACCGACGACGCGCTTGGGCTCGCGCGGCGCCTGCAGGCCAGCGGCGGCATGGCGCCGGCGTTGGCCCAGGAGGTGTGCGATTGCCTGCTGGCCGGCTATGTCGACGCGATCGCCCCGGCCACCTTGCCAGGCAAGGCGGAACGGCTGGCGGTTGAACAGCGGCATTACCAATTGATCGCCGCCTGCGAGCGGCTGGTGTTGTCCGGCGAGGCGGCCGACGTGGCGCTGACCGAAGTGGCCCGGCGCAGCGGCTACACCTTGCGCTCGCTGGAGATGATTTTTCGCCGCAGCGTCGGCATGCCCCCGGGGCGCTGGTTCATGACGGCCCGGCTGAACGGCGCGCTGCGCGACCTCCTGACCTGCGACTCGGTCTTCACGGTGTCGGAAATCGCAATGAAATGGGGCTTCCGGCACATGTCGCGGTTTGCCGAGTACTACCGGCGCACGTTCGGTGAATTGCCGAGCGAAACCTTGGCCCGCTCGGCCATGCGCCATTGAGCGCAAGGCGCGGCGGACATCGCGTCCGCCGCGTCCTCTCCCCTACTTCCCGCCCTGCTTTGCCTGCTGCTTCGCGGCTTCTTCCTCGAAGCGCTTTTCGATCGCGCGATCGACTTCCGCCTGGACCTGGTCCACGCTGAACGACGCGGGGCGCTGGCTGGGCGGATAGTCGATGAACGTCTGCAGGAATTGCGCCGCCTTCATCGAGGCGATCAGGACCAGGTAGTCGTTCTTCACCAGCCAGTCGTAATACTGGTCGGAAACGACGTCGGCGCGCTCGTACGGGTCCATTCTCAGGTTGAACAGCTTGGGCACGCGCAGGCACACGAAGGGATCCTTCCATACCGCGAAGCCGCCCGGGGCCTGCTGCTCGCAGAAGACCGCCTTCCAGTCCTTGTAGCGCATGGCGACCAGCATGCCGTCGTCATTGAAGTAATAGAAGTCTTCGCGCGCGCTGTCGGGACTCTTGCCGGTCAGGTAGTCGAGCTGGTTGTAGCCGTCCAGGTGGACCTTGAAGCTCTTGGTCTCGCCATTGGGCGTCCACCCCTTCAGCAGGCGTTCCTTGATGTCCATGTCGCCCACCGCGGCGAGCAGCGTGGGGAACCAGTCCAGGCCGGAGACGATGCCGGTCTTCACCTCGCCGGCCGGGATATGGCCGGGCCAGCGGATCATGGCGGGCACGCGGTAGGCGCCTTCCCAGTTCGAGTTTTTCTCGTTGCGGAAAGCGGTGGTGGCGGCATCCGGCCAGCTGAACTGGTTGGGGCCGTTGTCGGTGGTGTAGAGGACGATGGTGTTGTCGGCGATGCCCAGGTCGTCGAGCTTTTTCAGCAGCTTGCCCACGTCCTGGTCATGTTCCCACATGCCGTCCGCATAGTCGTTGCCCGGCATGCCGCTCTTGCCCTGATGTTCCGGGCGGATATGGGTGAACACGTGCATGCGGGTGGTGTTCATCCACAGGAAGAACGGCTTGTCGCCCTTGCCGTGCTTGTCCAGATAGTCCAGCGCCGCGCCCACGGTCTCGTCGTCGATGGTTTCCATGCGCTTGGCGGTCAGCGCGCCGGTATCCTGGATCTTGCCATCCGCGCTGGCTTTGATGACGCCGCGCGGCTGGTAGCTCTTGATGATGGGATCGGTCGAGTTCTTAGGCCAGTACGGGCGTTCCGGCTCTTCCTCGGCGTTCAAGTGATACAGGTTGCCGAAGAACTCGTCGAAGCCATGCTTGGTGG
>CALMPB010000306.1 GCA_937871985.1 uncultured Burkholderiaceae bacterium | reverse complement strand
CGGACGGGAGTCAGGGAATATGCGCGCATCGCCATCGACAATGCGCCCTTGCGCATACGCAAACAGATTGAACGGCTGCAATTGCAAGAACGATCCACCGGCGCCGCGGTAGTCAACAGCGAGCTGGAAGCCGCCATGCGCTGAGGGAAGCGCGCGGCTGGATCGCTGCCGCGACTCAGGCGGATTCCGGCCAGTTGCTATTTGGGCCTGGCATCCAGGCAGCGCTGCACGTACTGGGCGAACCCCGCCATGAACTGAGCCAGTTGCTGCCGGGTGCCGTCGTCGACAAGGTTGCCCTCCTGGTCGAACCGATCTCCGGCACGCGACACGAGCAGGCGCTGTTCAACCCACAACTGGGTGCCCAGCGTGCGCAGCACCGGCAGCCAGCCGCTTTGCGACAGCACGGTTCCAAACCCGCCGGGGGAAGCTCCGATCAAGGCCACCGGCTTGCCCGTAAATATGCGCACGCCGTCGGCGGGGGGACGCGAGGCCCAATCGATCGCGTTCTTGAATACGCCGGGGATGCCGTTGTTGTACTCGGGCGTAACCAGCAACAGACCGTCCGCAGCCTCGATTTCATCTTTGAGCCGGGCTACCGGAGCCGGAATGCCCTGCTCTTGCTCGATATCCCCGTTGTACAACGGGACGTCGTCGATCGATGCGGCCTGAAGCGTTACGCCGCCAGGCACGGACTCGGCCGCCGCGCGGAGCAGCCCTCGGTTATAGGAATGGCGGCGCAGGCTTCCGGCAATGCCGATCAACTTGATCATGAGCGTTCTCCTTGAGTGAATAATACCTCAACACATCGGAGCGGGGTCAATCGGTCGAGCTCGTAACGGCGCTATTGGCCTGCCTGGCGGACACCGCCGCATCGAGCGCAAGCGCCATTGCCATGGCGACGGCGCCAATGGAAAACAGCAAGCGGTAGTCGCCGCCGCTGCGCGAAAAAACGAAGGACAATCCGTACGCCGCAGCCGCCTGGGACAAGGCGAACCCCACCGTAGCGGTCTTCCAGGCGGCATTCTGTTGAGCGGGACGGTGCGCCAGCAACTCCTGCACGCGCCCCAGCACCAGGGGCACCGTACCGGTGACAAACGCCCCCACAACCACGCTGGACGCCGCCAGCCAGAAGGCATCGACGTCCAGGGCGGGAGCCGCCACGCCGATTATTTCCAGGGCAAAGGCGAAACGCAGGGCACGCCCGAAACCGATACGATCCGCCAGCATGCCCGCCAGGACCGGGCCGGCGGTCGCGCCCGCGCCAAAGAGAACCCAGTACTCGGCGCCGGCCCGAAGTCCCTGCCCGAGTCCGCGCGACACAAAATCCACCAGGAAAATCATGTGCGGCACCCAGCCGGCCGCGTTCAATGCATATTCGATATACAGCGGCCACAAGAGCCTGGCCGGAGGCGCCCGATGGCAAGGTCCGGGCGGCAGCACCGATGCCGATGCCGACGCATCGGACGGCCATCCTCGCCAGGAAATCGCCGTCAACAGCAAAGAAAGAACACCCAGGCCGAGCCAGGCTCGGCCCAGGCTCCCGCCAAGCAGCCACGGCACTAGGGTTCCGGACGCGACGATCCCCACGCCGACCCCCATGAAGATGATCCCGCTTGCCACGCCGCGACGCGCGGGCGAAACCATGGACAGCACCAAGGGCGCGGCAAGCACCATGAGGACGCCGCCGGAAAACCCGGCAAGCAGGCGCCAGGCGAAGAACCAGAGGAACGAGGCAGGCTGGGCGCAGGCAAAGAATGCAAGCGTGGCAAGCGCCATCATGCTTCGCAGCACCGCGGCCGTCGAAGCCCGGCCCGCAAGAGGCCGGCCGGCCAGAGCGCCAGCCAGATAGCCCGCGAGGTTGGCGGCGCCCAGGTATGCCGCTTTCGACGGGTCGAACCAATGAGCATCGACAATGGCGGGCAATAACGGCGTATACGCAAAACGCGCCAACCCGATACCGACCAGGCTGGCGCAAAAACCGGACAGCGCTCCCCGCCATGCCGTCACAGCTCGGCCATCGTGCGTCTCGTTCTTCCAGCCGATTACGGGCTTGCTCATGAATCGTCCTTGGTCTATACGGATGAAACAAGGTTACGCGCGATGGATAATCTTGAAAATTGAATTTATTTGATCATATATATCTATAAATAAGATATGTAGTACACTCCGCCAATAAGCAAAACCTCCACTGAAAACATCGCAAACGGGGCATCCGCAAGGGCTTGGATTCGAGTCCGCAGCATCTCTTCAAGGCGCCGTACCGTTGCGCAGTTCTACGTCATGGCAAACACATGGATATAGCCGATCTGAAAACATTCGAGGCGGTCGCCCGCCACGAAAGCATGAACAAGGCGGCAACCGAGTTGCACACGGTTCAGTCGAATGTGACAACGCGCATCCGCTCCCTGGAAACCGAGCTTGGCGTCGAGCTTTTCAGGCGTCACGCGCGCGGGGTCGCGACAACCCCTGCGGGACAGCGCCTCCTGCCTTTCGCAAACAGAATCGCCAAGCTCATCGCCGAGGCTCGGACAGCCGCCATGGACGAGGGCGTGCCCAACGGTTCTCTTTTGCTGGGCGCATTGGAAACCACGACGGCGCTTCGCCTGTCTCCGCTTTTGACGGATTTCGCCGGGCGCTACCCGGATGTCCGCCTGGTCGTCAACACCGGCACGACGGCCAAACTGCTGCACGAAGTCCTGGAATCCCGGCTGGACGGCGCTTTTGTGGCGGGACCGATCACGCATCCCGACCTGCATCAAGAAATCATCTTCACCGAAGAACTGGTCTTGGCAACCAGCCCCGCCATTCGTTCGCCAAAAGACTTGGCGAACGCCACGGACTTGCGCACGGTTGTCTTTCAGTACGGATGTTCTTATCGACAACGGCTGGAATCGTACCTATCGGGCCTGGGCATCGTCATGGCCCAGCCCCTGGAGTTCGGCTCGCTCGACGCTATCCTGAGCTGCGTTTCCGCCGGCATCGGGGTCACGCTGCTGCCGAGAGGCGTCGTCGCGCAGGCAGCCAAAGCCATGGAAATCGCCCTGCACCGCCTTCCACCCGAACAGGCGCGCGTCCAGACGCTGTTCATTCGCCGCCGCGACAGCTACGTTTCCAGCGCGCTTGCGGAATTCCTGCAAGCCGCGGCCCGATTTCACCAGACCGGCCAATACCGAAAACATATGTAAGCGGTTTCCCCCCGCGGCCCAGTCCGCCGCGGCCATACGCCACAGACTAAAGGAGTTTGCTTGATGCCAACGGATGCTTCTCCGGAGAAAATCCACCTCGACGACATTGCGCCCGGTGACGAGTTTCTCAGCCCTGAATACCACATCGATGCCGAACAGATCATCGCTTTCGCCCAACAGTACGATCCGCAACCCTTCCATCTCGACGAAGCCGCCGCAAAGAACACGTTCTTCCAGGGGCTTGCGGCAAGCGGCTGGCACACCGGGGCCATCACCATGAAACTGCTGGTGGAAAGCCTGCCATTCGCGCAAGGCGTCATCGGAGCTGGCGGCGAGATATCCTGGCCGCGCCCCACCCGGCCCGGCGATACTCTTCATGTGAAAAGCAAGGTGCTCGATGTCGCCCCGTCCCGATCCAGGCCGAACCAGGGCATCGTAACGGTGGAAAGCCTCACGCTGAACCAGGACGGCGAAGTGTGCCAGCGCCTGGTCGCAAAATTGCTGGCCTTCCGAAGACGGGACTGAACCAAGGTGAGCTCCTCGCCACGGCAGCCGCGGATGCGTTATCTATACTACAATTCAAGAATGATTCCTATTCAAATTAAATCGTAATGAAACACTGGTTGATCGTCGTCGCAGCATGCCTTCTTGCCGCCGGTACGGCATTTGCGCAATCCACGCCTCCCGCGGCCGATGCCAGGCAGCTCTGGCAATTGCTCGACTATGTCGCCGTGGACTACGGCGGCGCCGTGGCCGACGGCAAGGTCGAGAGCGAAAGCGAATACGCGGAAATGCTGGACTTCACCGACAACGCCGCCAAGCAGATCCAACAGCTTCCCGCCCACGCGTCCAAAGACGCGATCGCCGCCGCCATCGGCGATCTTCGCGCCGCGGTCGAGCGCAAGGCCGACGCCGCGGAGGTCGCCCGCCTGGCCCATCATGCCAACGCCCTGCTGATCGCCGCCTACCCCATTCCAGTGGCTCCCAAGTCGCTGCCCGACCTGAAGCATGGCGCCAATCTGTATGCCGCGCAGTGCGCCTCCTGCCACGGCGCCAAAGGCGCCGGCGACGGCCCGCTTGCCGCCAAGCTGGATCCCCCGCCCATCGCCTTCACCGATGCGGATCGCGCCGCCTCGCGTAGCCTGATGGCGCTCTATCAAGTCATTTCCCAGGGCGTCTCGGGCACCTCCATGCCCAGCTTCGCCTCGCTGACCGACGAAGACCGATGGGCGCTGGCCTTCTATGTGGGCACCCTCTCGCACGACGACGCCATGCGCAAGCACGGCGAACAACTGTGGAAGGAAGATCCCTCCGTAAAAAACCGCTTCCCCGACCTGGCGGCTGTTACGACCATTACCGAAGCGGCGGCCGCGCAGGCCATGCCCAAAGAGGCGGCCAGAGACGTCACCGCCTACCTGCGCACCCACCCCGACGCGGTGGTGGAGTCGGGTACGGCCTCAGGCTTGTCGCTGGCCCGCCAGCGGCTCAAGGAAAGCCTGGCTGCGCTGCATGCCGGAGATAAAACCAATGCGACCAGGCTCGGACTGTCGGCCTATCTGGACGGCTTCGAACCCATAGAACCCGTAGTCGGCGCGCGCAACAAATCGCTGCTGGTGGCGGTGGAAGACGCCATGCTGAATTATCGTTCGGCCGTCGCCAAAGGCGACACCGCGCAAGCCGAAACCGCGGCCGCCCACTTGCACGACCTGTTCCAGCAAGTCGACACGGAGCTGGGAGCGGCCCAGGCCGAACCCATGACGACCTTCATCGGCGCGCTCACCATCCTGCTGCGCGAAGGCGTCGAGGCGCTTTTGATCGTGGTCGGCATGATCGCCTTCCTGAAAAAGGCCGAACGCCGCGACGTGCTGCACCATGTGCATGCGGGCTGGATCAGCGCCCTGGTCGCGGGCGGCCTGACCTGGGCGGTGGCGACCTATCTCGTGGCCATCAGCGGCGCCAGCCGCGAAGTCACCGAGGGCGTGGGCTCCGTCTTCGCCGCCGTGGTGCTGCTGAGCGTGGGGCTGTGGATGCATCAAAAAAGCAGCGCGGGCCGCTGGCAAGCCTACCTCCATGAAAAACTGTCGTCGGCCATGACCCGCCGCTCCGCCTGGGCGCTGTTCGCGCTGGCCTTCATCGCGGTCTACCGCGAGGTTTTCGAAACCGTGCTGTTCTATTCCGCGCTCGCGGCGGACGGCAACGGCGGCGCGCTGCTGGCGGGCTTCCTCACAGCCGTCGTACTGCTTGCGGTCATCGCCTGGGCGCTGCTGCGCACCAGCGCGCGCATGCCCATCGGCAAGTTCTTCTCCATCACATCCGTATTGGTGGCGGTGCTTGCGGTTGTCCTGATCGGCAAGGGCGTCGCCGGCCTGCAGGAAGCGGGATGGGTGGGCGTGCACCCGCTCTGGGCCCCGCGCATCGAAATATTGGGCATCTACCCCACGCTGGAAACCCTCGTGGCGCAACTGGCTGTGCTGGTCATCGCGGTAGGAGGTTTCGGGTTCAACCTCCTGAGCGCGCGCAAGCCCCAGACGACCTGATGCTTCATTGAATGCATAAACAAGGAAATCAAGAAAGACGCGGATTGTGCCTGGCCAAGCCAACGCTTCATCGGCCAGGTAGATTTCCCACAATCCGGACGGCTACAACCTCTTGATTAGCCAAAAGTAAAGCGCATTCAGTTCATCCCGCGAAATTGATCGGTCTTGACGTAGCGATTTGGCGGGCACCCCATCTCGCGCTTGAACATCGCAACGAATGCGCTCGGGGCCGCGTAGCCCAGATCGCGCGATACACGCAGGATCTGTTGCCCCTCGGCCAACCGGGCTAGCGCCTCCATCAAACGCACCTGCTGCCGCCAAGCGACAAAACTCATACACACCTCCTGCTGAAACAGGCGGCGCAGCGTACGCGTGCTGGCGCCAATCCGATGAGCCAGATCATCGAGCGTACTGGGATCCCCCGGATGCTCAAGCAGTGCGGCGCACAGTTTTACCATTCGATGATCACGCGGCATCCGCACACTCAACGGCAAATGCTCCAGTTGGGCGATTTCGATCAATACCAAGTCCTCCATCGCTTGGTGGCGAGGACTGCTTGGAGCGGGATTCCGTGGATCAGCCAGCGCCAATTCTTCGAGCAAGTGATGCAGCAGCGGCGGAACGGCGACGACGGCGCACTCCATCGCTCTTGCCGGCGCCGCAGAGACATCGACATACAGGGTGCGCATCGACACCGGTCCCACCATGCGGATTTCATGCGGCATGAACGCGGGTATCCATACCCCGCGGTTGGGTGGAATAACCCAATAGCCGCCAGGCGTAGTCACACGCATGACGCCGCGCGCAGCATGCAGCAGCTGGGGCGCGTTATGCCGATGGCAATGCTGTAGCGAACCAGCCGCATAGTCATGTGCAAACACCAGCGTGCGCCCCCCTCCGAAAAAGGGGTACAGCGGTACATCTTCTGATTCCATATTTGTCCGCTTCTCGCAATTTTTTGACCAGACATCCTGTTTTGAACATTTTATATTATTAACGCGAGTGATTCTCACTTTCATTAAAAGATAACTTACGACGATAAGGGGCGTACACCGATGAAGCAGCGATGCACAGGGACAGGGGAATTGTCAGCACCCACACCAACCAAGCAGCAACAATGGGGCATCTGGATGCTGCTGCTTGCCAGCGCTCCGCTTTCGGCTTGGGCCCAACAGACGACGCCCAGCCCTTCATCTCAAAACGCGGAAATTTCAACGCTTCCGGCGGTGACCGTGACGGCAACCCATGCACAGACCGCGACCAAGACCGACGCCCCGCTGATCGACACGCCTCAAGCCATTTCCGTAGTGACCGGCGCGCAGATGGAAACTCAGGCGATACAAAATATCGACCAAGCATTGCGCTACACCTCGGGCGTGGTCGCAGAAACGCGCGGCGGTTCGGCCACGCGGGAGGACTTCCAATATATTCGAGGATTCGGCCCTTTCGGCACGAACTACCTGGACGGCATGAAGCAGCCCTATGCGAGCTTCGGCTTTTTCCAGAACGAGCCCTATTTCGTAGACCGTATCGAGATCCTCAAAGGCCCCTCCTCGGTTCTGTACGGACAAAACAGTCCGGGGGGCCTGATCAATATCATCAGCAAGCGGCCCACGACCGAGCCCCAACATGAGATATTCGTCAATGGCGGCAGTTACGGCCGCGTCGAGGCCGGGGCGGACCTTTCCGGCCCGATCGACGATCAAGGCAAGCTGTCGTATCGCTTGACGACGGTTGGCCATACCGGACAAACGTTCATCGATCATACGCGTTCGGAGCGCGCCGCAGTAGCGCCCGCCTTGACCTGGCGCCCGGACGACGCCACCACGTTCACGCTTTATGCGCAATACCTGCGCGATCCTCAGAGCGGGCATTTCGGCTACGTGCCGGCTCAAGGCACATTCCTGGGCAACCCGAACGGGCGCATTTCCCGCAGCTTCTTTGACGGCAAGCCCGGCTTCAACCACGACAGCAAAACACAGACCGCCATCGGCTATGAGCTGGATCACCGCTTCGACAGCGGCTGGCGCCTGCAACAGAGCCTGCGCTATGCGCATCTGGACTCGGATCTGGCGATGGTCTATGGCACGGGCCTGGCTCCCGATCTGCACACGCTGACCCGCGCAGCCTTCACCGATCGAGACACGATCGGCGCGTTTACGTTCGACAACCGGCTTGAACGCACTTTCGACACAGGCCCGCTGCATCACTCGGTGCTTTTCGGGGTGGATTACCAGCACACGGATGCCGACTCGCGCTGGCTGTTCGGCCCCGCGCCAAGCATCGATGCGTTCTCGCCCGTCTATGGGCAGCCGGTGGCGACGCCGTCGATACCGTTGCTGGATCAGACCCAGAATCTTAGTCAGACCGGCCTTTACCTGCAGGATCAGATCCGGCTGGGCCGCTGGGTGCTGCTGGCCGGCCTGCGCCATGACTGGGCTGACAACGATACTCACAATCGCAGTTTGAATGCGTCCACCACAGTGCGCGACGAGGCGACAACAGGACGTCTGGGCTTGCTCTACCAATTCAACAATGGGTTCGCCCCGTACATCAACTATTCGACCTCCTTCCTGCCCACGACCGGAACCAACTGGAAAGGCGATCCCTTCAAGCCGACCACCGGCGGACAATGGGAGGCGGGTGTGAAGTATCAGCCCGGCGACTCCCGCGGCTTCGTGACCGCATCAGTGTTCACCCTGGTTCAGGACAACGTCCAGACACTCGATCCCGACCCCGCGCATGGGCCCTTCGCCCAGGTTCAAAGCGGCCGGGCGCGCGCCCGCGGCATCGAGCTCGAGGGCCACGCCGACTTGAACAAGAATCTTTCGGTCATCGCCAGCTACACCTATTTGGACAACAAAGTCGTGCGCAGCAACGGGCCCGACCTGGACAAACAGCCTGTCTCGGTGCCAAGAAACACCGCATCGCTCTGGTTCGACTACCGCTTTCACAATAGCGGACTGCCAGGTGTGGTGGGCATCAACGCGGGGGTGCGCTATATCGGAGCCTCCTACGCCGATGTAGCCAATACCCAGCGCGTGCCCGGTTTCACCGTGGCCGACGCGGGAGTCAGCTATACCAAAGGCGGCTATCGCCTGGCGCTGAACGTGGCCAATGTGTTCGATCGCCGAGCCGTGATCTGCACGAACACCTACAACGCCTGCAACTACATCCAACCCCGCACGATCACGGCTTCGCTGCGCTATCTCTGGTGAGTCCATGCAAGGAAAAACACCATGATCAGTCCGCTCGCCGACCCGCGCACCGAGGCCGTACTGAACCGTCTGCATGCCCAGGACGCCCGGCAGTTCCGCTCCATCGTCCTGCGCTATCTGCCCCGCATGCTGCTGTCGCCGTTCAGGCGGCAATCCAGCATCGATATGTCGTCCGCCGCCGACAAGACCTTTCTGCGCGACAAGCTGGTCGCACTCGACGCGGACAAAGGACGCCTGGCCTACACGTTCTGTCGAGCGCTCGATGCGCGACAAGCGATCGAGGTCGGGACCTCATTCGGCGTATCCACGATCTACCTCGCCGCGGCCATGCGCGACAACACGGCGGCTGGCGGCGGCGAGCGCCGAGTGGTCGGCACCGAGATCGAACCAACCAAGGCGAAGGCCGCAAGCACCAACCTAGCCGAAGCGGGCTTGGCCGGCTTCGCCGAGATCCTGGAAGGCGATGCGCTGCATACCCTGCAGTGCATCGACGGCCCGGTGGATTTCGTGCTGATCGACACATGGATTCCGCTGGCGCTGCCTGCGCTCAAGCTGCTTAAGCCACACCTGCGCCCAGGCGCCATCGTGATGTGCGACAACGTGCGCCAGTTCGCACGCGCGTACCGCGACTACACCGACTTCGTCCGGGATCCGGCCAATGGGTTCCGCTCCATGCTCTGGCCCAAGCAAGGCGGCGTGGAGCTGTCTGTTCGTAGCGGCCCACAGGGATGACGGCCTGGTCTAAACTGTCTGACACTCTCTACAGATTTGCACATCCAAGGAGTTAGCAATGCTTAAACCAGTCGTGCAAGAAGAAATGACGGGTTGCGGAATCGCCTCGGTGGCCAATATTCTTGGCAAGACGTATGCCGAGATGAAGGCAATCGCCAATGCCATGGGCATCCACGCCTCCGATGAATCGCTGTGGTCGGATACCCAGCATGTGCGGCGCATGCTGTCCAGCGCGGGCATGGAAACCTCGGGGAGCGAAGTGCCGTTCGACTCCTGGGAAACCTTGCCCGATCTGGCGCTGCTGTCCACCAAGCACTACCAGGAAGACGGCAAGGATTTCTGGCATTGGGTCGTCTTCAAGCGCGTGAACGGCCAGCCTTTCGTCCTGGATTCGTCAAGCTCCCTGCCCTCGAACATCCGGATGGATTTCAGCCAAATGCAGCCCAAGTGGTATATCGAGGTCAGGAATACATAACGGGTGTAACGGGTCGAAGCCTCTACCCTGAGCCCGCCGCTTGCCTTCCCAATTCAAGCGGAGTTGATCAGCCAAGCTCCAGCGTTGTTACGCCGAATATCCTTTCCAGGGTCATGGCGGTTCCGTCATCGGCCAATCGCTGCCATAAGCGATTTATATGCCGTCTATATGCCCGGACAAAGAAATACAACACCAATTTAATATCGCACGCCCTAGACTGAGGTTTTGGTTTCAGGAGAGTGCGATGAACATGAGCCTTGCTCATTGGTGTATCGGCGCCATGGCGTTGGGCCTTTGCGTGTATCTGTTTTACGCGTTGATAAGGCCCGAGAGATTCTGAGTGCAGGGGCCGCACGGCGGCCCGCCACCTGGAAACCAACTGACCACTCGAAAGAGGCGCCCGTGAATGATTTAATTTTCGTAGCCCTGACACTCGCCGTCTTTGCGCTCATCGTCGGTTTTCTTCTTGCCCTGGAAAAAATCTGACTGGAGTCGACATGATTGACGATCTTACGCAATTCGCCATTGTCCTGGTGATCATGGCCGGGCTGGCCGTGGTCCTGGGCAAATGGATGGCGCGCCTTTTCACCCGCCCCGCCCACGGTTTCATCGAACGCGGCACGTATTGGATACTCGGGGTCGATCCCGACGAAGGGATGTCCTGGAAGCGCTATGGCCTAGCGCTGGTGCTCAGCAATGCCGCCATGATGCTGCTTGGCTATCTTTTCCTGCGCCTGCAACAATACCTGCCAGGAGACCCACTCGGGCGCGGGTCTCAGCCGCCAGACCTGGCATTCAATACCGCCGCATCGTTCATCACCAACACGAACTGGCAATCCTATTCGGGAGAATCCAGCCTATCGAATTTCTCCCAGATGGCGGTCATCACCTTCCTCATGGTGGCCAGCGCCGCGACAGGCGTTGCGGCGGCGGGCGGGTTCATCCGCGGATTCAGCCGCAAAAACACAGCGGATATCGGCAACTATTGGGTCGACTTCACCCGTGTCGTATACCGCCTGCTTCTGCCGTTGTGCTTTGTCGTGGCTCTCGTCTATGTATGGCAGGGGGTTCCACAAACCCTGGACGCCGCGGTTCTCGCGAATACGCTTGAAGGCGCCAGGCAACAGCTCATCATGGGGCCGGTCGCAAGCCTTGAAGCAATCAAGCACATCGGCACCAACGGGGGTGGCTTCTTCGCCATGAACTCCGCGCATCCGTTCGAAAACCCCACGCCGCTGACCAATACGCTGGACATTCTCTGCATGCTGCTGATCCCCTCGGCGCTCGCCTATACGTTCGGTGCGATGATCGGGCGACGCCGCCAAGGGTATGCTTTCTTCGGCGCTTTCCTTGTCATGTTCATCGGCTTTCTCGCGCTGGTCTACAGCGCGGAACAGGCAGGCAACCCGATGTTGAACCACTTGGGCATCGACCAGGCCCGCACGGCCCTTCAGGCCGGCGGCAACATGGAGGGCAAGGAACTGCGCTTCGGCATCGGACAAACCAGCTTGTTCGTGGCGACGACCACCGCGGCGACAACCGGCTCCGTCGATGCCATGCACGATTCCCTGACGCCGCTGGGCGGGATAACGCCCCTTGCGCAGATGATGCTGAACGACGTGTTCGGCGGCGATGGAGTGGGGCTCATCAATCTTGTCTCGTACGCCATTCTGACGGTGTTTTTGATCGGCATGATGATCGGGCGCACGCCGGAATTCCTCGGTAGAAAAGTAGAGGCGCGCGAGATGAAATATGTGATGCTCGCCATCCTGATTCATCCGCTCAGCACCCTGGGGCTCACCGCCTTGGCCTGCCTGACGCCGTCGACGTTGCACAGCCTGGCCAATATGGGACCGCACGGATTCAGCGAGGTGCTCTATGCCTATTCTTCCGGAACCGCCAACAACGGGTCGGCATTCGCGGGACTCAATGCCAATACGCCATTCTTCAATATAACGATCGGTCTGGCCATGCTTGTCGGCCGCTACCTCACCCTGCTGCCGATGGTTGCCGTCGCAGGCGTGATGAGCGCGAAGAAGCGCGTACCCGAGGGGTCAGGAACACTGTCGACGTCCACCCCGCTGTTCGCCGGCCTGCTGGTATTCGTGACGCTGACCGTCGGCGGGCTTACCTTCTTGCCGGCCCTGGCGCTGGGACCGATCGTCGAACACCTGTTGATGCTGGCGGGCAAGACCTTCTAAGGATTCATCATGGACAACGTTGAAAACAGCAATGCCGTAATGAGCGCCTCCGTATTCGGCGGGATGCTTCGCCCGGCCGCGGTATCCGCCGTGTTTTTTATGGTCGTGACCGGTATCGCCTACCCGCTGGTGACGACCATCGTGGCGCAGGCGCTCTTTCCCGATCAGGCTCGAGGCACGCTGATCGAACACAACCACCATCTGGTGGGCTCCCGCCTGATTGGACAATACTTCACTCAGCCGCAATACTTTCACGGCCGCCCCAGCGCCACCACGGGAACGGACCCACGCGATCCGGCCAAAACCATCGATCAGCCATATAACGCCGCCTCCAGCGGCGCCAGCAACCAGGGAGCGCTAAGCCAAGCTTTGCTTGACGCCGTGGAGGCACGCGCAAAGGCCTATCGTGAAGAAAACGGGCTCGCACTCGACGCAAAAGTACCAATCGATGCGGTGACGGCCTCGGCCTCGGGCCTGGATCCGGACATTTCGCTGGAAAACGCCCGGCTGCAGGCTCCACGGGTCGCCAAGGCACGTGGTTTGCCCCTGCCGATGGTCCTCTCGCGGGTAGAGCTGCACACGGCCGGGCGCCAGCTCGGCGTGCTGGGCGATCCCCGCGTCAACGTCCTCGAGCTCAACCTTGCACTGGACGAGGCCGCGCCGGCCAAATCGCCAATGCAATAGCGCCATAGCGAGTGCAATCATGCCGCAAGAAAAAGTCGTCATATCCAGCCGCGCCAAACCGGACATCATCAAGCCGCCCTCATGGGCCGCCATCATCGGCGCGGCACTGGGGAAACTATCGCCGACGGTACAGATGAAGAACCCGGTGATGTTCGTGGTATACCTTGGCAGCATCGTCACGACACTGCTCGGCATCCAGGCGCTGCAGGGCGACGGTGACGCCCCCGCGGGGTTCATCTTCGCCATATCCACCTGGCTGTGGTTCACCGTGCTCTTCGCCAACGGCGCCGAGGCTCTGGCGGAAGGTCGAGGCAAAGCGCATGCGGATGCGCTGCGCGCAACCCGTCACCAAGTAACCGCCCTGGTACTGAAAGAGCTCAGGCTCGACAGCCAATCGTGGCGGGTACCCAGCAACGAACTGCCTGTCGGGGCCTACATGCTGGTCGGCGCGGGAGAAATCATTCCCGCCGACGGCGAAGTGTTGGCCGGCGCCGCGTCGGTCGATGAATCGGCGATCACGGGCGAGTCGGCCCCGGTCATCCGCGAATCGGGAGGCGATTTCTGCTCGGTTACCGGAGGTACGCGCGTGCTCTCCGACTGGATCATCGCCCGCGTCACCGCCAGGCCGGGAGAGGCTTTCCTGGATCGCATGATTGCCATGGTCGAAGGGGCGAAACGGGGCAAGACGCCCAACGAAATCACGCTGATGATCCTGCTGGTTGCACTGACCCTCGTTTTCCTGCTCGTCTGCGCCACATTGCTGCCGTTCTCGAGTTTCAGCGTCCTTGTCAGCGGCGCTGGACAAAGCGTCGGCTTGACGGTATTGATTGCGCTGCTCGTCTGCCTGATTCCGACCACCATCGGCGCACTGCTCTCGGCGGTCGGTATCGCCGGAATGAGCCGGATGATGCGCGCCAATGTACTCGCCACCTCGGGGCGGGCGATCGAAGCCGCTGGCGACGTCGACGTACTGCTGCTGGACAAGACCGGCACGATCACACTGGGTAACCGGGAAGCCACTCGATTCCATCCCGTGCCAGGTGTGGCGGCACGCACGCTGGCCGAAGCCGCGCAACTGGCATCGTTGTCGGACGAAACGCCGGAAGGCCGTTCCATCGTCGTACTGGCCAAGAGCGCATTCGATATCCGCGGGCGAGAACTGGCCAAAGCCGAGCCTATCGCGTTCAGCGCGCGCACGCGCATGAGCGGCATCGACATCGAAGGGCGCCAGCTTCGGAAAGGCGCGGCGTCCGCCATCAAGGCGCACATAGAACAGCTTGGCGGCGTGTTCCCGGAAGCAATGGCGGAAATCGTGAGCGAAATCTCGAGACATGGCGCCACGCCGCTAGTCGTGTCGGAAGGGTGCCGCGTCCTGGGGGCGGTCGAGCTCAAAGACATCGTCAAGGGCGGGATCAAGGAACGCTTCGCCGAACTGCGCAGCATGGGTATCAAGACGGTGATGATCACCGGAGACAATGCGCTTACCGCGGCGGCCATCGCGGCCGAGGCGGGCGTCGACGATTATCTGGCGGAAGCCTCGCCCGAGGACAAGCTGCGGCTGATACGTGAACATCAGTCCGAAGGCCGACTGGTCGCGATGACGGGCGACGGCACCAATGATGCGCCGGCCCTGGCGCAGGCGGATGTGGCCGTAGCCATGAACAGCGGCACGCAGGCCGCCAAAGAAGCCGGCAACATGGTGGATCTCGACAGCAATCCCACGAAACTGCTTCGCGTCGTAGAAGTAGGCAAGCAGATGATCATGACGCGCGGCGCTCTGACGACCTTCAGTATCGCCAATGATCTGGCAAAGTACTTCGCCATCATTCCCGCCGCGTTCGTCGCCACCTATCCAGCCCTCGAAGCATTAAACGTCATGCATCTGCATAGCCCCGAATCCGCCATCCTGTCGGCCGTGATCTTCAATGCCCTGATCATCGTGGCGCTGATCCCGCTTGCCCTGCGCGGGGTGAAATACCGGGCGGAACCCGCCAGCCAATTGTTGACGCGCAACCTCCTGATCTACGGCCTGGGAGGCCTCATTGCCCCGTTCATCGGCATCAAGCTGATCGACCTCGCCCTGACTCTCCTGTTCTGACACCGGTGTAATATCGAATTCAACTTCCCTGAACAGCGGCCACAGGATGCATGATGACAGAGGACACATGATGACGGGGGATCGACCCGACCCCGACGAGCTCCTGCAAGCCGTGGGCAATGATCCGCACCAGCGCCGTCGAGGCCAACTGAAGATTTTCTTCGGCGCCTGCGCCGGCGTAGGAAAAACCTATGCCATGCTCCAGGCCGCGCATCAGCTACAGGCCGAAGGCGTGGCTGTGGGAATCGGCATCGTGGAGACGCACGGGCGCGAGGAAACCCTGGCGCTCACGCGAGGCCTTCCCATGCTGCCACTCAGGAAAATCCAGGCGGGTGGGCGGGAAACGACGGAATTCGACCTGGATGGTGCATTGGCATCCGGATCGCAGTTGCTGGTGGTCGACGAACTCGCGCACTCGAATGCCGCCGGCAGCCGGCACGCCAAACGCTGGCAAGACGTCGAGGAATTGCTGGATGCAGGGATCGACGTCTATACGGCCTTGAACGTGCAGCACCTCGACAGCCTGAACGACATTGTCAGCAGTATCGTCGGAATCCGGGTCAGGGAAAGCGTGCCGGACCGTGTATTCGACCATGCCACCGACGTGGTTCTGGTGGATCTGCCGACCGACGACCTTCTGGCGCGCTTGAACGCCGGCAAAGTGTACCTGCCCTCCTCCGTGGGGCATGCGCGGCGGAACTTTTTCCGTCGCGGCAACCTGATTGCCTTGCGAGAGCTTGCCTTGCGCCGGGTCGCGGACAGGGTCAATGACGATGTGCACGACTATCGCGTATCGCACGCGATCCCCACGGTCTGGCCCACGCGCGAGTTATTGATGGTCTGCGTCAACGCCGGCCGTTCGCAAGAAGCGCTGATCAGGGAAGGGGCAAGGCTCGCGCAACACCTCCAGGCCAACTGGATCGTGGTTCATGTGGATGAGCCCGGCGAGGCCAGGGACTCGAAAGCCCAGGATGCCCTGCTATACCTCGCTTCCTGCACACGGCGAGCCGGTGGCGAGTTCACAAGCGTCCCCGGAAACGACGTCGCGCATACCCTTCTTGCCCATGCCCTCCAGCGCAACGCGACGAAACTCGTCATGGGGAACGCGGCGCCAGGTCGCTGGCGGCGATTCAAGTCCGGCCCGGCGGAACGCATCGCGCATGCCAATACGGAGATAGGCCTGATCTTGCTCCGCGTGGATGCCGCGCAGCGAACCATCAAGCGCTGGGAACTGGAAGAGCCGATGGGACGAACAGCCGCCCTATCCATCGCAACCCTGGCCTGCTTGGCCACCACGGCCGTTGCCGGCTGGCTGCTGCGCGTCTTCGATCTTTCCAACGTGGTCATGCTGTTCCTGATCACGGTGGTGTTCATTTCGTTGCGGCTCGGACGCCTGGCGGGCGCATGGGCCTCGATACTCTCCGTCGCGTCTTTTGATTTTTTCTTTGTCCAGCCCCACTTCTCTTTCACCGTCGCCGATACGCAGTACATCTTCACATTCGGACTCATGCTGGCCGTGGCGGTCACCATCGGCCAGCTCGCCGCGAAGCTGCGATCCGAAGCCATCATGGCCCGGGAAGGCGAGCGGCGAGCGGCCGCATTGGTGCGTGTGACGCGCGACCTTGCCGGCACGCTCATGGTCGAGCAAATCGTGTCGGTCTGTCAGGAAACGATAGCACCGCTCTTCGAGAAGAGAATGGCCCTGATCCTCCCGGACCGCAACGGTAAGCTGGTCGTGACACATGACGCCGATTTCGTCGATTCATCGACAGCGCGATGGTCGTTCGACCATATCGAAGAATCCGGACACGGGACGCAGACGCTCAACGCCGCGCGAAGCCTGTACCTGCCTCTGAAAGGGCCGATGGCGGTACGCGGCGTGCTGGCCATCGAGTTCGATGAAGAAACCGCCGCCATCCCCCCAGGCGACCGCAAGCTGCTCGACGCATGCTGCGCCTCGATCGCCCAGGCGCTTGAACGCATCCACTATGTGGATGTGGCCCAAGACACGATTATCCGCATGGAAGGCGAGAAAATGCGCAATACTTTGCTGTCGGCGGTGTCGCACGACCTCAAGACACCTCTTACCGCCATCCGGGGGCTGGCCGAGACCTTGGAACACCCGGACGGGCTGGCCGAATCCGAGCGAACGGACATCGCCAGATCGATCCGGGTAGAATCGGACGAGCTGCGGCGCCTGGTTTCCAACCTGCTCGATCTGGCCCGGATACAAGCGGACGGCGTGACGCTGCACAAAGAATGGCATTCATTGAGCGAAATCGTGGGCAGCGCGCTTGCGCGGTCCGCCGCGACGTTGCCATCCCGAACGGTGTCCACCGATCTGCCGTCCGATCTTCCACTCGTGGAGGCCGATGGGGTGCTGATAGAACGGGTGCTGACCAACCTCCTGGACAACGCAGCCAAGTACACACCGTCGACGAGCATGATTGCGATACGCGGCGGATATGCCGACGGCACAGTATCCCTGTTCGTCGAAGACGACGGCCCTGGCCTGCCGCCGGGCGATCCAGACAGACTATTCGAGCCGTTCGCCCGCGGGCGCGAGGAATCCTCGATCGCAGGAGTAGGCCTGGGCCTGGCGCTGTGCCGCCGGATCGTCGAGGCGCACGGCGGCATCATCACTGCTGGACCCCGGCAGCCGCGCGGCTCAACGTTCGAGATCCGCCTACCTTGTCCTGCCGCGCCGGCTTTCACCGATAGAGAGGATGAATGAACCAGTCAACGATATTGATCGTCGAGGACGAGTCGAACATCCGGAGGTTTGTCCGCATCGCCCTGGAAAAAGAAGGATTGGCCGTCCTGGAAGCGGAAAGCGGCTCGCGAGCGCGCATGGAAGCGGCAACGCGCAAGCCGGACTTGATCATCGTGGATTTGGGCCTCCCGGACGAAGACGGAAAAGACCTCATCCGCGAAGTCCGAGCCTGGAGCTCGTCGCCGATTCTAGTGCTGTCGGCCAGGGAACGCGAGGGAGAGAAGGTCGAGGCGCTTGACGCCGGCGCGGACGACTATCTGGTCAAGCCGTTCGGCGTTCCCGAACTCGTCGCGCGCATCCGCGCCCTCCTGCGCCGATCGCAGGCTCTGTCGGCCGCAGCCGGCTCGTCGTCCCGGGCATCGTTCGGCGATGTCGTCGTCGACCTCGCGAGCCACGAAGTGACGCGCGCCGGCCAGGCAGTCCACCTGACGCCGATACAGTTCCGGCTGCTGGCGGCGCTGATACGCGGGCACGGCAAGGTTCTGACCCACCGGCATCTGCTACTCGAAATCTGGGGCGCAGCCTATTCCGATCGCGCGCACTATCTTCGGGTCTATATGATGCAACTGCGGCAGAAGCTGGAGGAAGACGCATCGCAACCCAAATACCTGATCACGGAATTGCAGGTCGGCTACCGGCTGTCGGGCGTAACGATGAATTGATCGGCATCGGTTGCTTATTGACCTACCAGCGCAAGCGGGGCCGATCAACCAAGCTCGAACGTTGTCACGCCGAATACTTTTTCCAGGGCGATATCCGGCGTCTGCCGGTTGTACATGCGCGCCGTGCCGAACACCTCCTGCATGCCGAGGCCGGCGGCAAGACGCATGGCGGCCGCATTGGGTTCCGGCACGTCAAGGTAGACCGGCCCACCGCCCCGGGCCTTTTCGGCCAACGCCAGCAGTAGCGAGCTTGCAATAGCCTCGTCATCGGCAAACAGCGGCCCCGCCTTCCAGCCTTCGCGGCACGGACGGATGACGCCATAGCCGCGCAACGCCTGACCCTCCTGCCAGGCCAAAGCCGCCGAGCCTGGCGACTGGAGCCAGACGTCAAGAAACGCCTGGCGCGGCGCTGGAAACACAAGGCGATCGTAGCGCGCAATGTCGCTTGCGGCGATGTTGCCTATCGCAACGATATTAGGAGAACACGCAGCCGCCTGGCCGGGCTCGAGCCCCTTCCAGGCATAGCGTATATTGCTGTAGGCCAGCTTGAACCCCGACTTGCGGTAGTTGTCCTGCTGCGCCTGCACGCCATCCAGGCCAACGTTGCGCGCGCCGAACTGTCGCAGGGCGCCGTTCCACAATTGCAAGCCATGGCCACGGCCGCGATACGGTTCAGCCACGACGTAAAAGCCCAGGAAGCCAAATCCGTCTCCATAGCGCACCGCCGAGATGCAGCCTATGGGCTTGTCATCCAGCAAGCCCACCAGAAAACCGCCCGGGTCGGCCGCAAAAAAAGCCGCGGCATCGTGCAGGCCGGGATTCCAGCCCTCGGCCGCCGCGAGATCCACGGCGAAATCCAGCTCTTCCCGGCGCATCGTACGGACTTGATATTTTCCTGCCATGGGTATCTCCTGGAGCCTCTACGCTAGTACCTTCGGTCTATTGCGACAGCGGCATCTTGGCGAGCGCCAATCACGCGCTCATGCCGCCATCGACGACAAGCCGGCTTCCGGTGGTAAAACTGCTCATGTCCGAGGCCAGATACAACACCGAACGGGCGATTTCATCGGGTCGCGCGTGGCGTCCGAGCGGAATCATCTGGTTGAAGAACTGGGTGCCGTCGGCGCCGATGGATGCACCTAGCTCCTCCTCAATGCGTTTTTGAAAGCCGTTGTCCACGGGGCCCGGATGCACGGTGTTGACGCGGATGCGGCGCGGCGCCAGCTCTTTGGCCAGCGCCCGCATGAACCCGACCTGCGCATGCTTGACGGTGATGTACGCATAGACGCCCGGATCGCCGCGCAAGCCGGCCACGCTGGACGTGATGACGATGCTGCCTCCGTCGTTCATCACCCGCACGCCGTACTTGCACGTCAGCATCGCGCCCTTTACATGGGTGGCATACAACTGGTCAAAAGCGCTCTCGGGATAATCCGCGATGGGGGCGATGACGCCAAAGTTGCCGGCGTTGCTGAAAATCACATCGACCTTGCCCCATCGTTCGACCGTCTCGCGAAAGCAGGCCTCCACGTCCCGCGCATCGGACACATCAGCAACGGCGCCGGCGACATCCGGGCTATGGAGTTCCGCCACGGCGTCCGCGAGGCGTTTTTCATCCCGGTCAACCAGCATGACGCGCGCGCCCTCGGCAAGGAACAGTCGGGCTGTTTCCAAACCGATGCTGCCGGCCCCGCCCGTCAACACGCAAATTTTTCCACTCAACAATTTGTCCAAAACATGTCTCCTCAACCCATGCCTCAGCCTCGACAGGCATTTATGGTGCGCGACACCGGCATGCCGCGGCTGCCGGCAACGGATTCAACCCGTCTACGGGCGCCGTGACGAGTGCGCCCGCAAGGCCTCCGTCTGACGTACCCGATACCCCACAGGAAGCAGGTTGACCCCGAAACGCCGCTCGACCGTGCCCCAGATGCCGCGCGGCAAAAACAACGCAAACGCAAGCGCCGTCGCTCCCAGGAAAATCAGGTACCACACACCGGTCGAGCCAAGAAAGTTCTCGACCAGAAAAAATATGATCGCGCCAATGATCGCGCCTTCGAAGGTGCCGATACCACCCACCAGCGCCATGAAAATCATGAAGGCCGACCATTGCACCGAAAAGAAGGAAGTAGGCTGAAACGTAATGGTGCTTGCCACCCACAACGCACCTGCAACCGCCGCGCCGAAGGCGGCCAGCACGTACAGGATCCGTTTGGTGCTCAGTACCTTCACACCCACGGCTTCGGCCGCATCCATATCGTCGCGAATGGCCTGGATGGAAGCCCCGATTGGACTACGCAATAGCACAAACATGATCGCCAGAAGCGCAATCATGAAGCTTAGTGCCGACCAGTAGGTCAATGCACGGTGCACCGGCGGCGAATAGGTCATGAGCTGTGCCAGCGACGTGCCGGTTTCGCCATTGATGGTGGGATCGAACATGATGAGCAGCACAGTAAGCTCGGAGACTACCCAGGTCGCGATGGCAAACCGGCCTTCCGTCAGCTTCAGAATGATTGCCGAAATCGGAACGGACAATATGCCCACGCCCACCGCCCCCGCCAGGATGGCGAGATACGGGTTCAAGCCGAAACCCGCGAGACGAATAACCAGATAGGCTCCGAGCCCGAAGAACCCTTGTTGCCCAATCGACACCATCCCCCCGTAACCGGCCAGGGCATTCCACATCACCGCGAGAATCACGTAAATGAAGAGCCTTGTCAGGCTGCTTACGGCATCCGCACTCAGGAACATGGGTCCGAAGGCCAATACGATGAGCGCGAGGACGATGGCGCCCATCGCGATCACCGCGGTCTTGGTCCAGCGCTCGATGCGGAGGGCTCCGCTCTTGGAAACGGAACTCGACGTCATACCCATCGCGCCAACCTAGCCTTGATTTGTCCGAATGAAGGTTTTGACAACACCACCCGACCGATGACAATCAGCAAAAACACACCGTGACCGGCGATCAGGAAGCCTTGCGGGCTCAGCAAGGCGCCGAACGATTGTGCGACGCCCAGCACTATTCCTCCCAGCATCGTCTTCCACAGCGAATCGGCGCCGCCGATTTCCGCGGCCTCAAAGGCAAACAGCAGCACCGCCATGCCGGAGTAAGGCGTCACCCCGCCCCGCATGACGAGGAACATGCCGGCGATGCCGACAGTCCCGAGCGCTATCGCCGCGGCGATGGCATTGATCTTGCGCGCGCTGATTCCGACCAGGCCCACCGTAGCCCGATCCTCGGAGGTGGCCCTGATGGCTCGCCCCAACTGGGTCTTGGCCAGGAACAGGCTCAATCCGCCGAATAGCGCCACCGCCACGACGAAGATCAACACGGCCAGCTTACCGACGTAGAAGTCGGGTCCGATGGTCCAGCTGCTGTAGGCCAGAGTACCGATGTAGGGTGCAAGTGAATGCGGACTGGCGCCGAAGTAAAGAAACAGCAGATTGTTGACGAGGATGGCAAAGCCGAACGTCGCGAGTATTGGAACCAGCAGCCCGAAGCGACTGCTCGGCTCGAGAACGCCTCGTTGGAATCCCCAACCCAGAAGAGCCATGCACGGAATGACCCCGATGGCGGCAAGGAAGGGATTGATGCCCCAGTGATCCGCGAGCACCCAGAATGCAAAACTGGCGACGACCACCAGCGTCCCATGGGCCAGATTGATGATACGCATGACTGAATACATGAACGCGAGGCCGCACGCTACCAGCGCGTAATGACCGCCAAGCAGTATCCCTTGCACCAGCGCGCCGATCCAGTTCATTGTTCGGTCACTCCCTCGGCACGCGTTTGGCGGATCCCGAAATACGCCTCGACGATCTGCTCCCGGCTGAGAGCGCCCACGGCATCCTCGAGCACGATCCGCCCCTCGAGCATGCAAATGACGCGAGTCGCCACGGACAGGGCGCGATCCAGATCCTGCTCGACCAGCAGGATGGTCGTATCTGCGCCCACGAGGCGCCGGATCGATGTGTAAACATTTTCCACCGCCGCCGGAGACAGCCCCAGCGACACTTCATCGAGCAGCAGAATATCCGGATTGGTGATCAAGGCCCGTCCGATTGCCGCAGCCTGCTGCTCGCCCCCGGAGAGCGTCCCGGCTTTCTGCCTGAGATGCGGAACCAGATTGGGAAAAACGTCGAGCACCGCGTCGATGGCCCATGCGCCCTTGCGGCCTGCCGCGTTGGCGAGGGCGAGGTTCTCGTATACGGTCAAGTCCTTGAACAGATGGCGGCCCTCGGGTACCAGCGCAATACCTCTTTTGACCCGCTGGTGGTCGGGTACCGAAGTCACATCGGCGCCATCCAGAACCACCCTGCCCGCGGCAGGCATGTGGGCGCCCGCGAGTGCGCGAAACAAGGTCGTCTTGCCAGCGCCATTGGCGCCCACGAACGCCACGACTTCTCTTCGGTCTATCTTGAAGCCCACGTTGCAAACTGCCTGCAGGAGCCCATGGTGCACGTTCAATGCTTCGACCTCGAGCAGGCTCATTGCACGCTGCCTCCGAGGTACGCCGACGTGACCGTCGGATCGGCCATGACTTCATCGGGCTTTCCGTCGGCGATGATTTTTCCTTGATGGAGACAGACGAACCTGGCGGCAGCCTTCCGCAACAACGGCACCATGTGCTCGATCCAGACAATGGTAATGCCTCGGTCGCTCAGAGCGCGGATCATGGCCAGGAGCTCCATCGACTCGCCCTCGCTCAGGCCGCCTCCGATCTCGTCCAGCAGCAATACTTTCGGCTCTGTCGCGAGCGTGCGGGACAGCTCCAGCCGTTTGCGATCGAGCAGCCCCAACGCCTCTGCCCGGCGATTGGCCACCCCCAGCATGTCGGTATGAGTCAGGGCGTCAACGGCACGCTGGTACGCCTCGTTGCGGCTCGAGCCATGCGTATTCACGGCCGCAACGAATACGTTTTCAAACACGGTCATGCCGTTGAATGGGCGGGGAATCTGGTGGGTTCTGACCAACCCGTGGCGGCACCGCTGGGCCATCGACTGGTGAGTCACATCCACGCCTTCGAAAAGCACTGCGCCCGCAACCGGGCGCAGTGCTCCGACCAATGCGCCAAAAAGCGTCGTTTTCCCCGCACCGTTGGGGCCGATGATGCCGACCAACTCGCCGGTTCGAACTTCAAGGCTGACGCCATTCAATACGCGCGACGCCCCGAAGCTGACGCTGACATCGCAAGCCGCCAGCGCCGGCCCCCGTGCCGGGCGCGCGGAAACCCCGATCTCGTCGCTATCCGGACGGCTGCTGCGGTCATAGGTTGTAGGGGACAGGCTTGCGTTGAATCGGGACATTCGGATCTTCCGCGTTGCTGACGACAACCCAATCCATTGGGAACTTTGATCCCGGAGGAGTCTTCACCCACTGCGCCCCGATCATGGGCGTGGTGGCGGTATTCGGGTAGGGGCCTTTCTTGAAGCTCACCCTGCCCAAGGTCGTGATCATGTCGATTGCGGGGATCACGTCGCGAATCGCGGCGCGGTTCGTGGGATTCTTCGAAGCCTTGAGGGCCTCGACCCCGATCTCGAACAGCGCCAGTGTTGCACCTTGCTGCTCCGCCCATATCTCGTTCTCGGCCTTTTCGTAGCCGTCGGCCAGCTCTTGGGAGGTTCCGCCGGTCAAGGGCGACTTGTAGGGAAACCCCGGCGCCCAGAACGTTGCAGCCGAAACGTTGTACCCCAGGGGGCCAAGCGCCGCGACCTGAGCGGCAAAACTGCCCGACTTGGTGAACTGGGCGATTTTCAGATCCTGCAGGAAATGCAACTGTGCAGCTTGCCGCCAGAACGCCTGGAGGTCGCTCGGCAGCCCAACCTCATTGAAGATCTCGCAATGCTCACGTCTGAACAAGGCAATCTGCGATGAAAAATCCGTGGTGCCGTCCGCATATGCGCCGGGGTCGATGACCTTGTAGCCGTTTTTCTCCAGGATCGGTGCAAGGTGCTCGCGAAACCCGTTGCCGTCTGCGTCATTGGGGTACATCACCGCGACTTTCTTGTTGGTCTGTATCAGGGGCCATTGCGCCAGGTAGGCATTCACGAATTGCGCGACGCCGAAACTGAAATCGAACGCCCACTTGAAGTGCCCTTGCTTGCCTCCGCGCCCGAAATAGAATGACTCCAGCGGGCAGTCCGTGGCTATGCTCGGTACACCTTCCGCCTCGCACGCATCCGATACGGGGTTGACCGTCTCCGGCGTCGATGTTGTGAGCATCAGATGGATGTGGTCTTTGTTGATGAGTTCCCGGGCGAGCTGGCTGGCACGCGCCGGGCTCGACTGGCCGTCCCGATCGAGGATCTTGACCGTATACGTCTCGCCCCCGATGGTGACTCCGTTGGCCAAGGCCTTGCGAATCAGCGGCAGCATGTACGTATCGGACTTGTTGAATGCGCCGAGATTGCCCGAACGCGGACTGATGTAGCCAATACGGATTTCCTTGGCTGGGTCGGGGGCGGCAAAGGCCCGGTGGCTGCGGCCCAGCAGTACTGCGGCGCCTGCGACGGCCGTGGCGCCCACGATGAGTGTTCTACGGCGCGACATGGACTCAGGCAAGTTCTCGTCATGGCTTGACTCCGGATTTTCGGTCAAGTCATCCGGCGACTTTTTTATAATTTCTGCCTGATCACCATGTGTTCTTTTACCATCTTTCATTGTGAAACCCTCCTTATCGCTGATTACACAGAACCCGTGCACCAGCGTGTCTGGGGCGGGTTACCCTATGCCTACTGCAAACTCGGTGAGCTGCATGAATTGTAATCCCAATCGACCAAGGTTTACTAAAATTTTCCAGCCTCTTGTAACACTCGCCCAAAAGCGCACAACGTGCATCCCCTTTCACATGCCCCACGTCAATCCCAGGAAATACGGCCTGGAATATCATTTGATACTGGGAGAGCCTGGATGCAGGAGGTAACGAAACCCAAATTCTGGGTGCCGCCCAAATTAGAGAATCTCACCAGAATTCGCAAACCCAAAGCCGAGAGGGCGGCGAGCTTCGCCCCCCTCTCGTGAGCCTGCGCGAAAATGAGGCCTTCTTCGATATCGGCGTTCATTACGAGAACCGTGAATAGTTGACGCAGAGCCAGGTTATCGCCGGCACGTGCCGCTTCGTAGACCTTGGAAGATCTGACTGGGTTCTTCTTCGTCCATTCTCCAAAAGCAGTACTAGGGGTGCCTGCAGCCAGATCGTTGCCGCCCGCATCAAGCAGGCGCGTGATGAAGTGGTGTCACATAAAAGCCTCATTATTATTCAATTGCCAGAAAACCATACCCAATTGATTTACACCTGTTTCCACTGATTAAAACTAACTAAATCATGTTTAATACCATGATGCATTAAGCAGCGTCCGCGATCAGATTCATCGTCAAACGCACCATCAAATCCTTGGATTTCGGGTCACTTTCAGCGATTAGCAGGGTCAATGCTGTTAGCCCTTGCTCGTTCAAG
>CALMPB010000305.1 GCA_937871985.1 uncultured Burkholderiaceae bacterium | reverse complement strand
GGCTAGCGAGCTTCGGCATCGAACTGCTCCTCGGTGAGGCGCGTCAGCCAGAAGCGACCGTGGTCGATCGCATAGCCGATGCGGATATTGCCCCGGAATTTGCGGATCACCCCGCCGATCACGCGGACCTTTTCGACCGGCACGACGATGTCGTGCGCGGTCCAGGTCACCGACTGGTCGCCACGGATGTAGGTGGCGATCGACAGGGTCGGGTTGTTGGCGAGCTCGTCGAGCACTCGATTGAGGCTGTCGCGCATCGCATTGTAGGCTGACGGGTGGACGATCGACAGCAGCTCCTGGAACTGCCGGTCGGCGGAATAGGTCGACCATGTCCCTGAGAGCGCGATGATGTCGCGCGTCATCGTGCGGATATAGGCTTCCGACGGCTTGTTCCCGGTGATGTAGAGGTCGCCGCCCGCGCCAAACGGGACGACCACGGTCCGCGCATTCTGGTTGGTCGAATAGATGACCGCGCCGAGCACCGCGCTCACCCCGAACAGGCCGGCGATCGCCGCCTTCAAGAGCCGGTTCTCTTCGAAGAGGTTAGCCGAGCCCTGGAGATAGCGATGCAGCCCATAGCTCGCCGGCTTGGCCGCGAGCGGGTCACTGTCGGGTGAGGGACGCATGAACATGCGCATCCCCATCACTCGCAGAACCGGGTCTGGGTCGGACCCGGATAATGTTTGAAGCCCACCACGCCCCAGCGCCACGCAAGGTGCGCGAGATAGCCGCGTGGTTTCGAGCGCTTCCAGGGAATGAAAAGGAGGAGGGCAAGGATGAGCGCCCAACCGATCATGCCGCCGACGATCGCGGCGACGAACACCGTCGAGGTCGCGAGGACGAACTCGTCCGATCCGAACCACAGGATCTGGACGGGACGGTGCAGATATTGCGGCAGACGTTCGTCCATCGCCCTCCTCCTTCCGCTTCATGATGCCCGCAAAGGACATCGGTCTCCGGGGACCGACCATCGGCCCCCAGCTCGTGGGCGGCGCGAAATCCGCGCGCGGGCTTCAGCCCGGGCGTGAGTGCGCCGCGGGTGTCAGACGATCATCCCGAAGGTCTGGAGGATGCTGTCCGCTTTGATGAGGCAGACCGCCGCGACGATCGTCGGGATGCCGATCATGATGTTGGAAAACAGGCGAGAGACGCCGAACAGGAAGGCGGCAACGCCGCCAACGAAGCCCAGCGGGCCCTTCACGCCCTTGTTCACGACAATGTCGTAGATGTCGTAGCCAAGATCGCCTTGCGCCGGGGCCGAGAAGGCATGGGCGGGCCCGGCGATCACGGCCATCGCGGCAAAAGGGAGGGCGACATTGGCGACGCCAAGCGCCCGGGATCCGAAATTTCGCATCATTGCTAAGCTCCATTGGCTGGGAGCCGTCCGATCGATTTCAGCCGGGGCGTCGGTGGACGGCTCCTGACGAGCCCGCCGTCTCCGGTTTTGCTGGATCTGGTGTTCGCGGCGCCCGCGGCGCGAAAGATCGCTGCACTCAGTTGTCGGCGCCGGGCGACGCCTTCGAGGCGCCTTGGCGATCGAGGAAAGCCTCGAGCTCTCCCTGCTGGAAGCCGGAGACGAGCTTGCCATCCACGATCAGCGTCGGCGTGCCGGTGATCCCGATTTTGGCGACGAGCGCGGCATCGGCTTCGACCCTGGCGTGCCCCTCGGCGCATTGTCTGAACACCGGCGGGGTTTGCCCGGCATAGGCCGCTCTGAACGCCGCCTCCTTGTCGCTTGAGCAGAGTATGTGCTCGGCCTTCGCCGCGGCGGATGGATGGATGCCGCTCACGAAGAACACGAGCCGGCGGACCTTCTTCCCCTCGACCGCCTTGGTGTTCCAGAAGCGCTCGAGCGCCTGGCAATAGGGGCAGTCCGGGTCGGTGAATTCGATCACCGTTGGCGCGCCTGCAGGCCCGATCGCCAGCGCTTTGGTCGGATCGATCGCCTTCAATCGCTTCGACGCCCCTTGTTCCTGCGTCAGCGCTGTGAGGTTGATGCCGTTCTTGTCGTAGATCGAGGCGAAGAGGAGATGCTCGCTCTCCGGCGCGTAATAGATGATCCTGCCTCCCGCGTTTGCCTGGTAAATCGGACCCTTGACCGGGGCCGGCCCGAAATCCTCGAATTGCAGGTTGGCGAAGCTCTGATGGAGCTGGCGCTCAGCAGCCTCAGCTGCAGTACCCAATGCCGACAAGCCCCGCGTGATGGAGGTCTCGCCTGCACCAGTGACCGGCGCGGCTTGTGCTTGCGCCCCGCCAGGGAGCATAACACCCGCCACAAGAGCGACGAGCAGGCCCATATTGCTGGTTGGCGTTCTGGTCATGGACGCATGTCTCCACTTTCGCCCGCTCGCGGGTGCTGGGGATGGAAATCTGGCGAAGGGCAGGCCGTTCGTTCGAAAAAGGGCGCCCTGGCTTCGTCGTTTCGACACGGCACGGATGGCAGCGGCGAGCGCCGCCCCGCAAGGCAGGAGGAAGTTAGTTTCCGGTTTGAGGCAGTGTATTGCCGATTATCGGAAATGAATTTCCGAAAACCGGAAATACATTTCCGGTTTCACGATCTGTTCTCGTGACGGCAAAGCGCTCGTAAACCGCCCCGCAAGACGGTTTGGGGCAGAGCAGGGTCGCTCGATTCGGTTTTCAAGCTGGAAACGGAAAACGGCGATGGCGACTGGGATACGATCACGAGCTTTCAAGTTGCAGCTTTCAGCTGAAGGAATTCAGCTGTTTCTGCGCGGTCATTGTCGATTGTGCCGACTGGTAGGAGATCTCCTGCCGCACGGTGCAACGCTATATGTCGCTGTAGCCGGGCTCCGGCACGCGAGCGGCGAAACAATCGCGGCCTGTCTGCTCGATCCTGAGCTTGACCGCCTGGGCGGCAGGATTGTTCGTTATGTCGGAACGTCGCCCGCGCTTGCAGATCACGTCGAGGATGCAATCGCACGCGCGACGACCGCGCAACCAGTCCATCCGACTCCCCAGGTCTGGAAGACCTTCCTCGTAGCTCTCATGCTCCTTGAAGAGCGCGATGACCGTCGATTGCTGAAAATCTATGACGAGGTGTGCGGCGAGATTGGGCGGTCACCATCGGATTGTTAAAATTAGTTGCGCGTGCGAGACTATTTTCCCGTGTCACTCGGAAAATACTCTCGCGCGCGCGACAAGACGAGAATTGACGACATGATTATTGTACAACATCATCTCTGCGGGCTGTGAGTTTGGATCTTTGAGGCGCTGCCACGGAGTCCGGCAGATGACGCTCCAAAATCCAAAAACGACCGACAGGGAAGATTTTGCGTCGATCAAGGAGCTTTCCGGAAAGCTCATCGAGCGACGAAGGCGCCGGGACAAGATTCCGCAAGCGCGTCTCGCCCAAAAGACCGGGCGTAGCGAGCGGTGGGTGCGTGAAATTGAGGCCGGTGCTGCGACGTCGAGGTTCGAGGATCATATTCGCTGTGCGCATGCGCTGGCGATGACGACCCCACACCTTTTTATTCCAATTCTCGCAATGGAGCACCAAATGACCGTACCGCGCGAACTGTTGCTGCAGGATGATCTCTGGGAACTCGAATGCGAACTCCTTGATGTCGTTGTTCGTCACCAGAACCGCATCACGTCGAGATTGAGCGCACAAGCTGGCCTTAGTCGGCCGGGCGAGCGTTGAGAGCGAGGCGGGGATGGCGCCGGAAGCTGTCGCCGCGGAGCGGGCCTATCAAATGCTCAAAGCCGATGTTGTCGCAGGCCGGTTTAAGCCAGGCGAGACCATCGTTGAACGCGTGCTGGCTGCCGAACATGGAGTGTCGATCGCGCCATTGCGGGATGGGGCGCAGCGCCTCCTGGGCGAGGGGCTGCTCGAACCGGTCCAGCGCGGTGGATACCGCGTGCCGGCGATTTCTGAAGCCGAGCTCCGTGATCTCTATCAATGGCACGAACACCTGGTTCGCCTGATCGTCAAATTGACCGATCATTCGCTGTTCGACGCACTATCCGTCGGGGAATTCGACGCCCTTTCGGGCGACAATGCCGCCTCCATGGGAACCCGACTTTTTCGTTCGATTGCTGCGCTAAGTGATAACCGGGAGCATGCGCGGGCGCTACTTGCCGCAAATGATCGTCTACAGCCGGTCCGGCAACGTGAGTCGGTGGTCCTCGCGAACTTGACGGGGGAACTCGAACACCTTCGAAATGCACTCCTTCGCGGTTCGGATCATAACCGTTTTGCGGCAATTCGAGCCTATCATCGCCGAAGAATTCGCCGCGCCAATAAGATTATCGAGGCGTTAGCAACGTAGCGAGAAGGGCGATTTGTCGCCGGGAATTCATGTGGTCCGCGAATGTCGCGGTCCTGATCTTTATCAGTTTCAAAGAATAGTCGCCCGAACGAGACCTTATAAGATCGCAGCCGTCTGCAAGGCCTTGCTAGAATTGCGATGGCTGCAATGGTGCAGCCACTCTGCAACGGAGGTACATATGGACCGGTATGACGATCGCGATATCGAGGTGATCGATCTGGGCGCCGCAAGCGCCGAGACCAAGGGGCCGCTCGGCGGACACTTCGACGGCGTCTCGGGCATCACCAATCCGGGTCTGTCCGACGCGGACGATTGATCGCCTTCGAGGGCGCGCGGCGAGGTGGTCGCGCGCCCTTTCGCCCCTGTTGGTGCTACCTGCCGCCTGCCCGTAGGCGGTAGTACAAAGCGCCCACCCGCACAAATGGAACTCGCCATGGCTGCGCTCCGATTGGCCGACGCGATCTACGCTTGCGATTTCCAGTCGGGAACAGTCGTCCTCGATCTGAACGCGGATCGATATCTTCTGATCAGCGGCTCGCTGGAAGAGGCGATGAAGGTCGCGATTTCCGGCGGCATCCCGACTCGAAACCAGGAGGTGCAGATTGGGAAATTAGTCAGCCGAGGCATTTTGACAGCCGAACCGATGCCGGTGACGAAGGATCGCGCGCCCGCGCCGCGCCGGGGGCGACGGCCGACGGCGGCGCTGACAGGTGCTCCGACCAGAGTTTGGGTCGTGTCAGCTGTGGTCCGGATGATCGCCACCATGTACGAGGTGCGGAAACGTCCGATACGGGAGATTATTGCCGAACTAATTGAGGCCAAAACCCGCATTAGCACGGGCGGCCCCCGCGAACTGGATGGCTTGTCGCGGATATCCGGAATATCGACGGCTGCTCGCCTCATCGATTTCCTGTTCGGTGCCAATCGCTGGTGCTTGCCCCGATCGATCTGCGCGATGAGAATGATGATGGCCGCCGGCTATGCGCCGCGGATGGTGATCGGAGTCGTCGACCGACCATTTCAGGCACATTGCTGGGTCGAAATCGGCAAGTTTACCGTCACGGATGCCCCGGATCGCGTTTCGCCCTTTCGACCAATCCTGACGATATGACCGTCGGACGCTGCCTTGCGGTAATCGCGGCGCGACCGGGCGATATAGTTGCGCCGGAGATCATTGCGCGCCTGTCGGGCGTTCATGCGCTCCAAATCCGGTACCGTAGCGCGAACATGATGGTCTGGACTGACGAGAGTTTACCAGCGCTGCCGCTCGATCCGGACAAGGGGATCGTGATCGGGGCCGTCTTCGAGGGATTGTTCCCGGCGAGATCGGTCGACCGGTTCGACCAGCGTCAGGTCGCGACAATCGGCCAAACTCACGGGCGATCCCTCCACACCGATATGTGGGGTGGTTTCGTTGCTTTTCTCGCGTCGCGAGCAAATGAGGAGGTGCGCGTTGTACGGGACGCTTCGGCGACGCGTCCGATCTATTTTACGATGTTCGGGCCCTGTGTTGTCATGGCGACGAGCGTGCGGGACTTCGAACTGCTCGGCGCCGCGAAGCCGGCGATCGATCTCGCCTACCTTGCCGGTCATTTGCAGATGCGGGGATTTCGGTTTCACCGAACGGCGCTCGAGGGAGTGGAAGAGCTCGGGCCCGGTGAACACCTTGTGATTGCGGATGGCACCGCACGTCGCGAGCAAGGATGGTCTCCCTGGGATTTTGCCGCCCGGTCCGTCCAAATTGATGATTGGCGCGAAGCAGCGGAGGGGCTGGCGGCGACGGTGGACGCTACGATTGGTGCCTGGGCGTCGTGTTATCGTCATGCGCTCCTGGGGGTGTCGGGGGGGCTTGATTCCTCGATTGTCGCGGGGGCGCTTCATCACGCAGGGGTCGAACTGACATTGCTTAATCTGCTGAGCGTCGAGGGGTCGCTCGGCGACGAGCGGCACTATGCCAACGCGCTTGGCGATAGCCTCGGCAGGGAAGTCCGCAACGCGACCGAGAGCATCGCCAGTATCGATATCCTGCGGTCAGACGCAGCCCATCTGCCGCGGCCGCTTTCGCGTGCCTTTTCGCAGTCGGGCGCGCGCAACGTGAAGGAATGGGCGGAAGCGGTCGGCGCTGATGTGGTGTTCAGCGGCGGCGGCGGCGACAACGTCTTTTGCTATATCCAGTCCTCGGCGCCCGTCGCTGACCGAACCCTCTCGCGTGGCGGCCCATTCAAATTCTGTGAAACCGTGAGGGATGTGAGCGCGCTAAGCGGGGCCGGCGGGTTCACGGTTGCGCGTGCGGCGGTGAGGCGGCTCCGACGACGCCATCCCGGCTATATGTGGAAGCCAGACTTGTCGTTCCTCCGCGGCAGGTACCGCACCGTCGAATTCGATGTCGGATGCCACCCCTGGCTGGCTCCCACAAAAGAGCGTCTACCGGGAAAGCTCGAGCACATCGGGTTGCTTGTCATCGTCTCGAACTTCACTGAAGGCTTTGGCTATGAACGGAAATACCCGGTCATATATCCGTTACTGTCCCAGCCCGTGGTCGAGTCGTGCCTCAAAATCCCGTCGTGGATGTGGTGCCGCGGCGGCGTGAACCGGGCGGTTGCGCGCGATGCCTTTCGCAACCGGTTACCATCTGAGATCATCGAGCGGACGACAAAGGGAAGCTTCGATCGCCTGGCGATAGAATTGATCGAGCAGCAAGGTCGTGAAATCGAGGATCTCCTGTGCGGCGGTTTCCTGTCGGATGCGGGGTTGCTCAGAACGGATGAAATCCGACGCGCGTTGCGCCAACCCGGCATGTACGATGACCTTGCCTGGGCTCGCATATTGGCGCTCCTCGACGTCGAGGCCTGGTGTCGCAGCTGGCAATAATGCTCTGCGCGTGAGCCATTCGCGCGTGCGCATCGGCCTTACGGTGTTTTCGCTTCCGGCTTTGGGAGAAGCCAGCGAGTGAACCAGTCGATCGACCGTCTGTTGCGCCAATATTGGTGAACGGGCTGACCGCTCGCCATATGGCCTTCCGACGGATAGACGTACATGTCGACGTCCTTCTGCGCGTCCTGCAGAAACGCATATTGCTGCAGACAGAAAAGATATTCATTTTCAGGTGGTTGCATGAGAATAGCGGCGTTGACCGCCCTCGCGTTCAGCGCAGGCGACGTCTCTTTCCAGATATGGTCGGAATCGTCGAGCGGCTTCGGCAGCCCGATGACTTCATAAACCGCCTTGCGCCACGAATTGGCCGCGGGCGCGACGAGCGAATAAGTGCCCGGATCGATGGTGGGGCCCGATCCGATAACCGCGGCTCGAAACAGATCGGAATGGCTCACCGCATAGGTTGCGGCATTGGCGCTGAAGCTGTGTCCGGAGATGCCAACATTCCTGGGGTCGATGACGCCCTTGGCGGCCAGCTGATTGATTGCGATCTGGTACGATGCCAACATGTCCTTGTAGGGCTGCATCGTGAGAATGCGATTTTGCGCGTCCCGCTGCGCGAAAATATCGTTGTTCGTATTCATGCAGAGCGCAGCGATGCCGTGTTGGGCAAGAATGAACTCCGGCGCGAGCCACGCCGTGCCGCCCTGCAGGAAACCTCTGCAACGATATGTCGTGATGACGAGGGGAGGCTTCCCGGACGTATTCGTGTCGGGGAGAACGAGGACACCGTTCCACAACCGCCCTGCGCTATCTTTCCATTCGATCAGCTGAGTGGCCGGGAATGACTTCGATGCCAATGCGGCATTCGGATCGGTAAGAACGGCCTCGCTTCCGCTATCGAGATCAATCCGAACCAGGCGGGGAGGGCGGGTCGGTCCGGCCTCGACGCAAAGAAGCTGATTTCCCGCGACTTCGCATCCGCGACCGCTGTAGATTGAGCCGCCATCGAGCGCGCCGCTTGCAGGCCGGATCGTGCGGGACTTGCCGGACTTCGGATCCCATGCCTCGATCGCCGTTCGCCCACGAACGCCTGGTTCCGAAAGAACGACGATCTCGTTGTGGCGCTGGTTGAAGGTGACCTGTCTGATGGCGTTTGGCGATCCGGCGCAGAAGGCTGCGTCACAGATCATATTGCGCCCATCAGCGAGGCGCGCTTCGATCCTATAGGTTCCGAACGGGCCATCCGGGTTAGCCTTCACCAGCTGGCGAAGAACAATGCGAGTGCCGCTCGCCCCAAGCCGCAACTCAGCGGTCCCAGAAATTGCGTCATGGGTTTGGAGCGCGTGAACGTCTGGCGGCACGGAATTGGAGGAATTGCGCGTCGGCAAAACCGGCGCGGTGGCGAGTTGCACCTCCTTCTGGCGCAAGTCGCCGCGCCACGCCTCATCGACCACCTCATCGCCAACGCGCCTGATCGTCGTGGTGCGCTCGCCAATTCGGAAATTGTCGATAAGGGGTAGGCCGTCGGTGATGACCGAGCGGTCAAAATGGATTCCCCGCGCGCTCTCCGCAGCCTGCTCGCGATCGATTTCCGCTCGCGGGTTGCGAACCTGATAGGATAAGGTTCGCCCGTCGGCCGACAGGCTGAAAGCATCGACGTCAGCGGTATCCGCCGTCACTTCCACATCGGCGTCCGTCGTCAGTCGATGAACCTGCACCCCGGAGCTCGATTCCACGAGCGCATAGAGCGCGGCGGAATCAGGCGCCCATTGGCTGACGCCGTCCTTGGGAACGCTCATCAGCGGGATTACAGTCGGCGTGAATGCTCGCCCGACCGGTTGCGCTTCGTCCCGCCCCGAGATGCGCTGGATATACCATTGGCCGGATACGGCGTTGCTGGCGACCGATCGGGCGACGACGCGAAATGCCACCCAATCGCCATCGGGCGATATCGAGAGACTATCGATCTGGCGAGTTTCGACGATGTCGGTGATGGTCGGCTGCGATGGGTCCCGCGTCGCATCTGCGGAGGCGGGTACATCCCACAGCAGAACCAGTGCAACCCCGGCCGAGCGAAGGAAAGCTGCGCGGACCATCACCATTCCTTCGTGATGGCAAAATTGACGAAGCGGCCGACCGGGGAATAGTTCAGCGGATCATAGGGCGTGTCGTAGACGCCGGTGGTCTTGATCGGCTTCGGGCTCGCGTCGAGGATGTTGAGTGCCGAAAGCGAGATGTCGATCCCACGCAATGGTCCCGACTTGTCGGTAAACCGATAGCGTGCAGAAAGATCGACTGTGGTCATCGGGCCCGCGCGCCCGGCGAGGCCGATCCGGGTGTCCTCGACTGGTCCGGTATAATTGACGTAGGACGTCAGCGTCAGCCCGTTCTGAGTCCAGCTTGCACCGGCGCGCCCGCGGAAGTGTGCGGGGTTGAAGACGGTACCAGCGAGTTGGACAGGCGGGAGGTCTGCGGTCAGGCGCTGATTGCTGTCCAGATAGGCGCCGTCCGCCGTCACCTGTACCCGGCCGCCACCATGTGTCGAGAAGCCATATTTGAGGCTGAAATCGACGCCGCGGATTGATTGGCTTACCGCATTGACGTTGCTGTCATAGACGATCGCGGCGATATTCGTTGGATCGTATGGCAGTCCGGTATAGTTTGTAAAAACACGGCTTCCGATTGCCTGCGCCACGTCGGCGGTCGACGGCGAATATTTGACGAAGCTGCTATATTGCGGATCGCTCAGCGCCTGGGAGATATAGGCGACCGGCGCGACGATGCGCTGGTTATAATTGACGTTGAAGTAGCTGATTTCCAGCGACAAGCCCTGGATCGTCGGCGGGTGCAATGCAGCGGTGATCGTCCAGGTTGTCGCCCTTTCCGGCTTCAGGTCCGGATTGCCGCCGTTCAACAACAGCACCGGTGCCGAGGCCGGATAACCCGTGCCGCCAAGCGTGCTGACATTGTAAACATCGGCATATTGGAATGAGTAGCGCTCGAAGAAGGTTGGCGCCTTGAACGATTTTCCCCACGATGCCTTGATGTCGAGGAGAGCTGACGGCGAATAAATGATTCCGAATTTCGGCGTGGCGATGCTCGCGATCCCGCGGTAATTCTCATATCTGATCGCGGCGTTGAGATTGAGCTTGTTGATTCCCCGGATTTGTTGCCCGGGCGAAACCACGGGAATGCTCATTTCGCCGAAGGCGAAATATGTCCCCTGCGATACATCGATATTCTGAATGTCGCCGGACGTCCGATAGCCGTGGTAGCCGGTCGAGCGATAACCCGTCCCCACTGCGAGTTTGATCGCGCCTGAGGGCAAGGTGGCGAGATCGCCGTCGGCGGACACCTCGATGCTCTTGAGGTCGTTGCAATAGCAGCCCGCGGTCAGTGAATGGAAACCGCCGAAGGCCTGGTCAAACGTGTAGTAACTGCTGTCCTTGCTGTAGACGCCAGCGATCTTGGCCTCCCATCCCGATCCGAGATCGATTTTGAGGGAAGGGGCGATCGAGAGCGACCGGCTGCGAAAGGACAGGATCGCACCGCTCGTGGTGGGATCGCCGGCAGCGGTCAGCGCATATCCACGCGAACTGGAGCGGTTGTTATAGATCGCGTCGATGTCGAATTCGATTCCGGGAAGGAGCGTCTGATGCCCGGTGAAGATGACATTGTGCTGGGTCAGTCGGGGCAGGAGCGTCAGTCCCGGCGAGGCGGCGGCGGCATAGTCGCGCTCGCTCGCAAGCAGCGGCGAATTATGCGAGAAATCATAGGCCAGCATGACGCCGCCGCTGCTCCAGGTGGTTCCGCCCACCGCGCCATATTCCTGCTGCTGGTTGCCGCCATCGGTTGATGCCCCGAACCGCGCTGACGTGCTGAGGCCGCGATAGTCGCGCTTCAGGATGACGTTCGCCACACCCGCGACAGCGTCTGACCCGTAGAGCGCCGAAGAGCCATCGGCGACCACCTCGATCCGGTCGAGCGCGGCGATCGGGATCACGGAGAGATCGATTGCCTGATAGGCGCCGCTATAGGCCAGGCGGTGCCCGTTGAGCAGCGTCAAGGTGGCGTCCCCGCCAAGGCCGCGAAGATCGATCGCCGACCCCGATCCGATGTAGTTTCCCTTCTTTTCGGGTGTCGTGATATTGGAGCCGGGATTTTGCGCGCCTCCGAAATTTTGCGGGATGGTGCGCACGACGTCGCCGAGACTGACCTGTCCTGAATCGACGATCTGATTGCGGGTAAGGCTGATGACCGGCGAGGTTATCGGCGCTCCGCGCAATCGGGTTCCCGTGACCACCACGTCGTCCTGCGAGGTATCAGCTTCGCTCGTCGCATGGCCGCGAACGAAGATTGCGCCATTGCTGACCTCGATACGGAGGCCAGCAGGGGAGGTTATGGTGCGCACGGCTTCCTCGGGCGAATATCGACCCTGGAGTGCCGGAGCCGTGATGTTCCGGACGTCCTTGGGCTGGAATAGTATTTCGGTATTGGATTGCTGACCGATCGCGAGAAGCGAGGTCGCGAGCTTCTGTCGCGGCAAATGATATTCCTGCGGCGAGAGGTCCTGGCAATTTGCCGGACTGCTCATTGCGACCGTGATCGCGGAAGCCGCCAGGTTCAGGTTCCAGCGATTGAAGGTGCCCATGTCCATCCCCCCTTTTGTGGGCCGCGCGTTAGTCGCGCGGTGTTCGGGAGGATGGATGCGCTGATCAGGGAAATTATGAGGGCGGTCGACACCGCACGACAGAATTTTGTGTGCAGCGCTGCCGAAGGACATAGCCGCCGTCTTCGTATGACACCGCAAGCTTCAGGAATTCGGCGATCTTTTCCGCCACCTGCCGGGTCTCCTGAAGGTGGAACGTACCTGATACGCGGAGCGCCCCGATCTCCCGCGTTTTGACCGAGATCGGCTTGCGCGCATAACGGTTTGCGGCGTCCAGCACGCGCGACAGCGGAACATCGTTGAACGCCTCCACCCCTTCCGGCCACTTCTCGTTGCCAGGCTGAGTGGTTCGTTGGGGCGTGCCATTTTCCGCATCGACATAGAGCTGATCACCGGCAGCCATTCGCGTGAATACGGCGGGCATCGGACGTGGAAGGCCAGGGGAGGCGGACGGCAGGTCGGGCTGGCTTTGGACGTCAAGTGCGCCCTGGACGAGATTGATCGCGACCCGCCGAGTGGGAAGCAACGCCACGTCGAAAACGGTTTCCTGGGCTCTGACGACGGTCGTGTCGGCGCGAACGACAAATGGTCGCTTCTCGCGCGCGACATAGAATCGCGCCCGGCCGTTCATCAATCGGAGTCCGCGCTCGGCGGGCGTATAGGAGGCAAGCACCACGCTGTTGGTGTCGAGGGCGAGGCGCGATCCATCGGATAGGGCGAAGTTGCGGATTTCGCCGACACGCGTGGCGTATCGCGCCTCCATCTCGTGTCCAGTCTCGCTAAGTATATGCATGGTCAGGGCAACACCCGCCCCGCCCACGCCGGTCGCTGCGACGAGGCCAATCAACAATTTGTGCCGAAACGGCCTTTTTGTGATGCGATCCCCTGAATCGGCGCGCGTATCGTCATCGGTCGCGTGTTGAGGAGCATCCTTGAGCAATTTGCCGAGATTAAAAGTTTCCGCGACGCTGTTATATGCGCTGATGTGAAGAGCGCCGCGGGCCAGCCAGGCATTGAAATCCGCGCGCCGCGCATCGGCTTCCGGACCCCGCATGATGGCAAACCACTCTGACGCCTCGTCACGAAGCTGGCTGCGCGAAGGTGTCGGGTTGGATTCGTCGTTCATTCTTGCCCCAACGCGGCGTCGAGATGCGCCAGTGCGCGCGCCACATGATATTGCACCGTGGGGATACTGACCCCCAATCGTTCTCCGATTTCCTTGTAGGTCAGTTCTTCAACGCGATGAAGCAGAAACACCTTCCGGGTCTTTTCCGGAAGCTCATTGAGCGCCTGAGTGTAGATTTTCAGCACTTCGCCAGCCTCGATCCGGTGCGATTGTTCCGGTTCGATTGACGGCTCCAGTTCTTCGACCAGCGGTGCATATTGATAGAGCGCGCGGGTCCGGAGACGGCGTGTCCGCTCGAACAGAAGGTTCTGCGCGATCCGCCTGAGATAATGCCGTGGATCGAGGATTGGACGGCGCGACATTTGATGCGCCAGACGCGCGAACGCCTCGTGGACATAATCGCCGGGCTCGTCGTCGCCGCGCAGGCGGCGCCCGAAAAATGCAGCAAGTCCCCTGGCTTCGCTGCGATACATGCTTTCCAGCGCCTTATGATCACCGTTCTCGGATGTGCGATCGGCATCGCTTACAGGAGCAGCTATTTCGGCGTGCGCAGAACGAGGTCCGCGTGCAGGTGGCGGGGGGCGCATGGTTTCACAGTTCCTCACAAGCGGCAGCAAGCTGTCCCCGGCGAGCCGGAGCGAAGCTTGTGAGGTGGGTCGTCTATGTCTCCGCGGCGGAGATGACGACTACTCGACCCGTATGTCGAGTTCCGATCAACCTGGCAGGGTAATCCTGTGGGCGGCTGCCAACTTTCCAGCCCGTTCTGGCAGTTATGAATCCAAAGAGAGGCATATTCAAGCCCTCGGCTTCATCCGCTTGCCGGCGGCGATCCTTTTGTTGCATCGGCCGCGGCCTTCAATGCGGCTAGGTGCTCGCTACAAACTTCATGCACGATCTTGCCAAGCACCTCGATCCGAGAGCGGATCCAATCAAGTTCTTCGACCGAAATGCTGAAATGCTTGGAATACTGCGCCTTCCGGTAAGCCTCTTTGAGCTTTTGAAACATGGCGCGCTCTGACTTTGTCTTGCGGGGCCATGCATCGAACAAGCGTTTGTCGAGCCTTTCGGCCATTCCACGAAGAAATAAAATATTGGGGTTGTGTGGGGCGTACAAGCTCAGTGTCATAAGAACGCAGCGATACAATCTATCGGTCGCCAAATTATAATCAAAAGCAGTATCTTTATTCCATCCTTTATCATAAGATACGTTTGCTAAGTAGAATCGTCTCATTGCATCAGGAAAGAACTCATCAAAGTTATCTTGTGCTATTGAGTATAATCGCTCAGGGGTCTTGGGTTTTGGGTCGGCGAGTTCGCGGTCGTCGGATTGATAGAGCGCAATGCCGTCCTTTGCGATCTCCATCATCAAAATCCGTCCATGCGAGAGGTCATCATTCACCTCCTGGAGTGTATGGACGATGAAATTGACCGGCGTACGAATGATTTTCTCGATCGAAAACGCGTCGATCAGTCGATATTCGGTCTTCTCCCAATAGGTAGCGCGATCCGTCATCTCTTTCTGATCGACGATCACGAGAATATCGAAATCAGATTTATATTCATTGGGGTCTGACGGCGCATCGACCCAGTCGCCGCGCGCATATGAGCCAAACAAGATGACCTTGAGGATGCGTGCGGATTTGCGTGGACCGGTCGCATTTTCTGTCGCTTCGCGAAACCCCCGAAACAGCATCTCGACGACGCGTTCGAGTTCGCGCTGCTTGACCGCGGGGAGATGATCGAGATCGGTGCGCATATTTTCATTCCAGCATTCGACAGGGTGCTAGCGCAACCCCTGGTTTCACCTGACGACCTCAACCTCGATATCAACATCGAGTTCGCGCCAGGCGTGATCGGTCGTTACCGCCACCGCTCCCTTAGACTGCGCCAGAGCAAGACATGTGCGATCGCCGAGCGACAGGCCGGCCTTGCGGGTATGAGCGCGTAGTGCGCCTCCCAGGTCGGCCTGCTCGCGGTCAACCTCGATGATATCGATATCGAGGTCCCCAAGCATTGTCTTTGCTTCCTCGGCGTCGACCCCGCGATCGACCAATTTGGCGAATACCTCATGGTAGTTCACTGCCGAGACCAACGCGCGGGTAAGGCGCTCCTCGACGCGTTCGGCGCCGGGCTCGCCAAACATGACGCAGAGGAGGGCGGAGGCATCGAGGACATAGAGACGCTCGCTTGTTTCCTCAGTCACGTGATGCCTCGGCGCGACGTTCCGCGATCAACTCGTCCGATACAAGACCATCTTTCGGCGCGAACTCACGCAAGCGCTCCTGCACGCGCCGAAGCGCCGAGCGGGCAGGGCGGATACGCACCTCGTCGCCCTGCATTTCGAACAGTACGGTATCGCCATTTTGAAGGCCAAGGGAGCGTCGGATCTCCGCGGGCAAAGCTATCCGCCCGCCGGCGATTATCCGTCCACGAAGTACGTTCATCGGACCAATCTCATTCTTGGTACTGAGATATTTGTAGTACCACAGGTCGTCCTTGGGCATCAAGAGTACGGAAGTGCTCGAGCCCGGTAGGAGCTCGTCAGAAACCGCGCGATAAAGGACGACCGCGGCATCCAACGCCTTTTCGATCATTTCGCGGGTCGCTTCTGTCAAATGTAGATCGACGCGACGATGGTCACCGTGAGCCGGTTCACGCTTCACGATGCCGAGCTCGGCCAGGCGAGCGGATCGTCGATGGGCATTCGCTGGAACATTGTCGATCGAGAGGCACGATTGAAAGATGGTCCGCCCTTCGGCCTCCGCAAGATAGAGTTGAAGCAGAAGTACCCAATAGGGGCGGGCCGAGAGCTGCTTGCCGATCTTCTGTTCGAGTACTTTATCAAGGCGCATCAAGGCTCTACATGCCGGCGCGCGAAAGGTGACAAGGTCGCCATCCGTCCTGCGGTGGTCGTCGACCGGTGTGCCGATCAGTGGTCTCTGAGGGCGGTTCACAGCAGACCTGCGCGGCGGAAGCTCGTGCAGCCGTTCTTTGCCACAACGAGGTGATCGTGCACGACTATGCCGAGCGAATGCGCTGCACCGACGATGTGTCGGGTTAGTTCGATGTCCGCCTTTGATGGTGCGAGATTGCCGGAAGGGTGATTGTGGGTGAGGATGAGAGCTGTCGCGCCCAGTTCCAGGCAGCGCTTCACGATTTCGCGCGGGTAGGGGTGAACCGCTGAGACGGTGCCGGTCGCCATCACCTCGTCTGCGATCAGCTCATTCGCCGCGTTGAGGAAGAGCACCCGAAATTGCTCGATCGGCTCAAAACCCATGCCGCAGCGAAGATAATCGATCACGGCGGGCTCGGTCGAAAGGATCGGGCGCCGGGCAATCCTGCCGCGTAACATGTGATTGATCACGAACCATACCGAATGAAGGGTCCGTTCGATATCCGGTTCGCTGCCGAGGATGGCGGATCGATCGAACGGTGTTGCCGACAAAGTATCCCCAATCGATCCGAAACGTTCGATGAGGCGCACGGCCAGTTCTGGCGCCCGGTTCGGGTGGGTAATTGCGATCAGGTCTTCCAGGGCTCGTCGACACCCTGGCGTTTCAGCCGTCTGCGATGTCGGAATGTCCCGGCGACCAACATGCCCTGAATAAGCCAGCTCCATAGGGCCGTCGCATTCATATAGGCCTTCCAATGGACACTGGGCGCAATGACTGTGCCGACGTGGATGATCACCTCTGCTGTCAGCAGAGCTGCGACCCACAGGGGCCAGAAGCGTGTGCTTCGAACGGAGATCCATAGAAAAACCCCCAAGACGACTATGTCGATTTCGAGGATGCCGGGTTCGACGTGGTAGAACCGCGTCCCAACTGGGCCGATGACCAGCGCGCTGGTCACCGCCCCGACGAACAGGGTGACCGCCCCGAATCTTTCGGGGCGGCCGCCTTGCAGCAAGCCGTAGGCGGTGCTGGCGATCAGCAGCACCAGGAACGCGTCCTGTCTCGTCGCCAGCGCGAGGAAAGCCTGGAGTCTCGTCATCTCGCTACCGGAGCAGGAGCGACCGGGAATCGTCAATAATTCCGGTGACTAAGCTTTATGCCGCACGCAGGTGTCGGCGCCGCGGCGCCAGTTCGGCCTTGTTGGGCTTGATGAGGTCACCGTAGCTGATTTCAGCAAGGCCGATGTCGTCGCTGGCCTGTTTGAGGTTGGCGTGGGTGATGACGATCTTCCCGCGGGTCCTGGCGATGAGCTTCATCGCAGCGGCGGAGCTCGTGAGCGCTTCCTGGCCGATGACGGCCGAAAGACCGACATCAAGCCGGGCAAGCGGCAGCGCTGCGTTCAGTTCGGCGATCCGTGCTGCCGCGACATCGAGGGCTTCCTCGGCGGCGAAGAGCCTCTCGGCAACATTTCGGGCAATGGCTTGGCGTTGAGCACGCATAGTTTTCCCATTCCCGCCTTCAGGAGCGAAGGCGGGCCTTTTTGCTGGACTGTGACAAGGTTGCTGCGCTGATATCTGGGCAATGCGCCCAGAACTGCGAGCTGGTGAAATCGACGCTTGAAGATGCATCGTTTCCGATCGCGATTGCGATCAGGTGTCTCCCGGAATTCAGGTCATGAAGCTTTCTCCCGCCGGCTCTGAGCAAACGGGGATCCGAGAGGAGAGGCGCGTTTGGCGGCGCTTATAGCCGCCCTCGCGCTTTCCCTGGCTGACCCGTTCGTTCGCTCGAACAATGACGGGACGACGAGACGCCAAATCAGCGAGGCTGCCTAGGTATAGAGAAAACACAAATATTTATATTAATAAAATCAATAATATAGTGAGTTCAGTCGAGCGCTCAGCTGTGCAGGTGGTGCTGTGCCGGCCCGGCTCATCCGCGCGGCTTGTGGTCGAAGGCGGAGGTTTAGCGCGTCCCCGGTCGGGCCGAATCAGTGATTCAGGCTGCTCAAGGAGGAGAGTAGGGATAGGGCCGAGCCAAGGGCAACGAGCGCTGCCGCCGCCATGATCGCGATCGTGTTGAAGGTCACCCTGAGCGAGAAACGATTGGTCGGCTTTCCTCCCACGCGAAGCGGCACGTAGCTGGTGACGGGAAGAGCGCCATCCAAGACCGTATATACTTCCTGCGGCTCAGCGAGGGAGTGAGGGGCCCGTGCATCGTTCAAGCGAGCCACGGCTTCGCCTTCGTCGTCCCGAACTGATATTGCCGGATGTGGCGACGGAGAGAGATCATCGTTCCGCCGTCTGGCGCTACCCAAAGCCTCCCATTCGGTGAATAGCCGACCAACCTGAGACCGATACGGGCCGCCAAGTTCAGTCCGGATGTCGAAGACGATTTTGTTGACAGCCGATTCGCTGAGGTCGGTCCGCTGCGCAATCTCTTTTGAGTTATAGTTGCGGGCGACAAGTCTCAGACACTGTCGCTCACGATCGTCGAGGTCGGCGAAGCACGCCTCGCAATCAGCCACCGTCAATCGGCCAGCGCGTTCTTTCATCTCGACGCCTACTACCACCGCCAACTGGCTCGACGGCACCGAGCGAGATGTCGGCCTACTTCTGCGTAGAATGTCATCATATTGTAACGAATTGCAAGGACCTAATCGGTCCAAATTGGACCTCCCCGCCTCTGTGTCGCAGCTTCCCGCACCAGCCATTTCGTGAAACAAAGTCGGTCCGGCCCGCTTTGCCCAATTATTGAGCAGTTCGCTGCTCGCGGCATCGAGAGCATTGGCGCGATGAGCCGTGCCACGGGCGGCTTCCCCGAGGAGGGCCGGCGAACCTTCTTCAGGGGCAGGGAGAGCTTTTCTCTATGCGCGTCGTGGCGGGTCGACTCGCGTCAGTTGAAGCCTTGGTGGCGGGCCACAATTGACGGGGAAAAGCCGCAGGAATTATGCGGTTTCTCCGCAAGAGCATTGGGAGGCAGCGCAACTGCCCTTTGCTGCCTGGTACGGGCGTCACTGCGATGATCGAGAAAAAGCTATATTTCTCTGTTGGTTAAATTGGAATCCGAGTTTGCGCCAGATCGATCTGGGCGGGCTTTCCGGCCGCCCGGATTTGCGCCCATCAGGGGCATATGATGATTTGGTCGGGCCGCCAGATCTCGGCGGCAGGGGCGTGGAACCCCGTGCAGAGAGCGGCTCCGTTGGAGGTGATGTTGAAAAACATCATCTCCAACGGGGCTTGGCAGCCGCCGATGCGGCGGCGAATCCAGATTGGCGTTTACATAAGTGCGGTGCCGCTCGATGAGGCGGGTAGGGGCTTGGGCCGGCTGAAGGAGCGGTTCACAAAAAAATGGGCGATCAGATTTCGCTTATCGCGGTTGATCGCCGGCTCGACCAGTTCCGCCGCGCCGAGGCCGCCTGGCAGGCGAGGATGAACCCGAACAGGAGCGCGGCGGCAACCGCATCGACATAGGGGAGTAGCTCGGACTCTTCGTTGACGTCGATCTCGGCATGGGTGGGGTCCCGGGGGTCGTATCGGACAGGTACGGACGTCCCTGCCGGCGCGCCGCGGAAACGGCGAGCGCGTACCTCGCTTTCAGCGACAACGTCTTTGGGATCGAGTGAGCCATCCGCCGGGAGCGTGAAGCGATACTTCAGATGGAATTCGACCCCCCATTTATATTCGAGTTCATAATGCTCGATTACGACGCCTTCGGTGTGGTGTGCGTTAGCGAGAAAATCCTGGCGTTGCCGATATTGCTGCTCGACGATGGCGGCGGTTCCGCCTGCAATGAGCAATGCACAAACCAGCCCAATGACGAGGGATGATTTCTCGCGGCGGCGGATTGCCACAGCGGCGACGAGCAGGGCAAACGCGCCAGGTCCGATCAGGATAACCAGCAGAATCGTGATGCCCGGATCAAACAGGTCCAGGGCAAAGATCATGATCATCATGAAGACTGAGGCGAGCCAGGTCCGGGTCAGCCTGCGTGTCAGCGCTGTACGTGGCGCCTCAATGACCTCCAACGCTGAGTTCAGCAACGTGTTAGCCACGTTTCAGCGCGACCAGCTGGAGAATCCCCATGACGAGAAATACGGCGCCGAGCGCGTACAATCCGGGGTGGTGGAAGAAGACGAAATTGATGAACGCGAAGGCGAAATACATAAAGGCGCGTGCCCGGCGATCCATGGCATCTCCCTTCGGTCTCCGGCCGCCTGCTATTCCGGCGACCCCGACATTACCTCGAACGCATTGCTTTGACTGGCAATAAAAATTGCAGCCAATTTGAATTGAACGAAAAATCGATTCCTTATCACGCCTCGGGGCCGGCTCTTGATCTTGCCATCGCCGCAATATTCATCGTCTGGCGGCTGCAATGCCGGGTTAGCGAAAATTCCGCGATTTGACCTTGATGCCTTCGGTCGGCCGCCCTGGAATTATGCCCGACCCGAGCCGCAGGTCGGGGTCGAATAAATCGCGCGCTTTGCGCCCCAGGGCATGCTCGGCCGGATCGCGCGGGTCCGGCCCCATGCCATGCTTCACCACATCGGCCCGCCCGACCGGATAGAGGCCCGCCGCATCACCCCGGTCGCCGATGGTCGCGAGCAGGCCGGAGAGGTCATCGAGCCGTTCGGCCACCACATGGATGACATCGCCCTCGCGCTGCACCTGGCCGCGCACGCCCATCATCGAGGCGCCGAGCACAACCCGGCGATGTTTCTCAAACAATTTGGACCAGACGACGAGATTGGCGATGCCGGTCTCGTCTTCCAGTGTGATGAACATGACGCCTTTGGCCGATCCCGGTTTCTGGCGGATCAGTACGAGGCCTGCGATATCGACCCTCCGCCCGTCCTTCATGTCGAGCAGCGTCCTGCAGGGCACGATCTTCCGACCTGCAAGCTCGTCGCGCAGGAACGACAGCGGATGCGCGCGGAGCGAAAGTCCGGTGGTACGATAATCCTCCACCACCTCCTCGCCCGCCTTCATCCAAGAATCCGCAGGCCAACCCATAATCGGGTAATCTTAATGCTTTGCATCCAGTTTGCCGTAGCGCGTGGGCTGGCTGTCGGCCCCTGATATCCTGCTGTTGGTCGAACCGTTACGACGTGCGTTAGGTTGAAATCGAGGAAGTTGTCCTGGCCCGCTTCAACACGGCGCCGATGCGATCCCGGCCGTGGTCACGACCGGGATCGCCGCTCGAAAATCAGCCGTTCAGGCGATCCTTCACGACCTTGGACGGGTGGAAGGCAAGTTTCTTCGCAGCCTTGATCTTGATGGTTTCGCCGGTCGCCGGGTTGCGGCCTTCGCGCTCGGCGGTTTCCTTCAGCTTGAACTTCCCGAAGCCGTTGAGTGACACTTCGCCGCCCGCGGCCACCGCGTCGGTGATCGCGGCGAACACGGCGTCAACCAGCTTGCGCGCATCGGTCTTGGTAATGCCGTGTGAGGCGGAAATCGTTTCCGCAAGATCGGCATTGGTCATCGATATTCTCCCTCGGGAATCAGTGGGTGAGCGCTCCTTGCCGAGTGCATGATTGGCGTCACGCTTTGCGCGACGGGCAAGACGGCAGAAAAACAGTCACCTGATGAACGTTGCCGCGCATCGGAACCGCCTGTCCTCGTCCGGGCAGGGGAGTGGGAGATAGTAGGGCGCGGAAGCCTGCGGCGCTGCCTGCTTTGTGGGTCTGCTTGCGCTTCAAACCCCGTCTCACGCGCTGTGGCTCGGCCAAGCGGTTGCACATCGCTGCCGCACTGCACTTGTCAAAGGAATGATCGATGGCAGATCATGTCTTTCGAACTGGAAATGCCGAGCTTGAAGCGCTGGGCCGCCAGGTGGTCCAGCGCCTTGGCGGCATCTGGAAGCCGGGGGGTGGCATGTGCCGCTGTCCTGCTCATCCCGACCAGCATCCGAGCTTGTCGGTGAGGGTCGGCGACCACGCCTTGCTCTTCAAATGCTTTGCCGGGTGCGACACCCGTGACGTTATTCGTGCAATTCTTCTGCTCGACAAAGATGCACTGCATCATGGGCACGGATCACCTGAACCGGGCTCGGCACTAGGTAGCGATTTCGCCGGCCGGTTGCGCGCCCTTCAGATCTGGGACGGAGCGCGGCCGATCGCTGGGACGATCGCCGAGCTTTATCTGCGGCGTCGGGGTATATCGATCCTGTCGCCGGCGCTCCGCTTTCATCCGCGGACGCCGTTGGGCCGCGGCGATGACGTCGATTTTCGGCCAGCCATGATCACTGCGCTCCACGATCACGGACGTTTCGTTGCCATTCAGCGGACCTTCTTCGAGAGCGGCGAGCCTCGCCGTGCGCGCGATCTCGACAATTCGCGCCGGATGCTCGGACGCCCGTTTCGCGGCGCGGTCGTGCTGGCACCGGCTACCCATGAGCTCGGGCTCGCCGAGGGCATCGAGACCGCCATGTCGGCGATGGTCGTGCACGATATGCCCGTTTGGGCGACGCTCGGAAATGAGCGGATGGCGCATGTCGCGCTTCCCGTCACGGTGACCCGGCTCTTTCTCTTCCCCGACAATGATGTCGCCGGCGAGATCGGTGCGGCCGAAGCGATGGCGGCTCATGCGCGGCCGGGGCGCTCGATCAAAACGCTGTGGCCGCCCGATGGCTATAATGACTGGAATGACCTCCTTCGGGAGGGAGGGAAGGGAGTGGGGGATTGGTGGCGGTGAGTGGCCTGACGGTCGGGCTCACGCCGCCAGGAGACTCTGATCATGAACGATCTTCCCATCCTCGTCCCCGCGGCGAACCTCACCAAATCGCCGGGCAATGTCCGAAAGGCGAGCGACGCGTACGCCGACGCCCAGCTCGAGGCGAATATCGCCGCAAAAGGCGTACGCCAGAATCTGATCGGCGTGCCGGTATCGCGCAAAAAGGGGCATTATCGCATCATCGCGGGCGGTCGCCGGCTCGATGCCGTGCACCGCCTGATCGAGAAGGGCGTGTTCGGTCCGGACTATGCACTGCCGGTCCTCGTGCTCGGCGATGCCAATGACGTCGTCGAAACCAGCCTCGCGGAGAATTTCTTCCATCTCACCATGAACCCCGCAGATACCTGTCGCGCCTTCCAGGATGTCATCAAGGCCGAAGGCAAGACGCCCGAAGAGGTCGCGATCAGGTTCGGCCTCACCGAGCGGTTCGTGCGCAGCCGGTTGAGCCTCGCCGATCTCGCCGACCCGGTGTTCGATGCGTTGCGCAACGGCGAAATCACGCTCGGCGTGGCCATCGCCTACGCCAGCGGCAGCAGCGATCGCGAGCGCCAGGCCGAGGTCTTCGAAGCGCTCAAGGGGAGCTATTACCGCTCGAACGCCGACCATATCCGGCGTGAACTGGCGCAAGGCACCTATGTCGGCAGTGATCCCAAGGCGCAGCTCGTCGGGCGCGATGCTTATCAGGCGGCCGGCGGTCGGTTCCACGGCGACCTCTTCACCGATGCCGCGACCGAGCGCTGGATCGATGGCGGGATCCTCGATCAACTCGCTGCAGACAAACTCGCCGCCGCCGCCGAGGCCCTGCGCGAACGCGAGGGTTTTGGTGAGGTTCGCGTACTGTCCAGGGCCCAGGTCGGCTATAGTGACACCTGGGGCATGCGGCCGGTTACCGGCGAGCAGCCCGAGCTCACGCCTGAACAGGCAGCGCGGATCGAGGCGATCGAGGTCGAACTCGATGCGGCCCGCGAGGCTTATGACGCGACCGACGACGATGACGAGTCGGAACAATATGCGCAGGTGATCGAGCTGCTTGAAGCGGATCTGGACGAAATCGAGAATCGCGCGCCGATCCTCACTGACGAGGAGAAGGCCGGAACCCTCGCCTTTCTCGTGATCGGCCACGATGGGACGCCGCGCATCCACGAGCAGCTCTATGTCCTCCCGGTCGATGACGACGGATCGAGCGCGGAAGATGATGGCGAGGAGGGCGACGAGGGTGACGACACCGGCGAGGCGGCCGATGCCGATCGCAAGCCGGTCGTCGCCTATAGTCAGCGCCTTACCCATGAGCTCGCTGAGATGAAGGCCGAGATGCTCCGCGTGCATGTCGCGAGCGACCCGCGCTTCGCGCTCGATCTCATGACTTTCTGGATGGCTGACAAGGCCACCCGCAACTACGGGGTCTATGATCTCGCAACCGAACTCAGGGCCGATGCGGCATCGTCGCCTCTGGCCGGCTATGAGAGCAATACGCCCGCCGGCGAGCAATGGGAGAAGCTCGGCGAGGCACTCGATCGGTCCTGGGTCGATGTCGGTGACTGTGCTGAGCGCTTCGATGCCTTTCGCGCCCTCGACGATGGTGCCCGCGCCGCCTGGCTCGGCTGGCTAGTTGCGCGGACGATCGTCGCCGTACCCGCCGGATCGTCGGGCGAGGCGCTGATCGATCACCTCGGCACAAAACTGGAGATTGATGTCGCGCTCTGGTGGCGCCCGACGGCGACCAATTATTTCGACCGTATCAGCAAGGGCGCGATCCTTGCCCATCTCGAAACGATCGGCGGGAAGGCGCTCGCCAGTCGCTACGGCGCGTCGAAAAAGCATGAGCTGGCGAGTTCGGCCGAAAAGATCTTCGCCGGAACCGTGCCGATCGAGCCCGAGATCCGCGAGGCGGCGCTCGCTTGGGTGCCCGATGTCATGCGCTTCACGCATGTCGCCGATATTGACGAAAGCCAAACCGAGGCCGAGCCCCTGAGCGATGTTGTCGAGGCCAAGCTGGATGAGGCGACCGCCGAGGCTGCCTGATCTCGCCGCCTGACAATTCGGGGTCGTGGTCATCGCCACGGCCCCGCTTTTATGTTGCTTCTTCGTGCGCCGTCGGTCCCGCCGACGTGATACCCGACCGCAGCATGAGCGCACGCGCGTGAGCGGCGATTAGGGTCCGCAGCATGACAAAGATGCTGCCGCGGACCCATTATATATTACGCTTTGCCGGACTCGCCCTTGAAGCGCGGACGCAATGTCGCACGCTTCTTCGGCGCCTTCGCTTCGACCGAGGCGAGGTCGGCGGTCACAGACGCTGCGGGCTTTGCCGCTGCCGCCTTCTCGCGCGGCTTGCGCGCTGGCTTGTCGGCCTCATTCTTCACCGGAGCAACGGTCGGTGCGGGTGCTGCCTCAGCAAGGACCGCCGGGGTCGCCGCTGGTTTGGATTTCGCCTGTTTGGTCGGTGCCTTCCGTTTGATTACCGCCGGCTCCTTCGCTTCCGCCTTCGCGGCGCGGACTGACTTCTTGGCCGGAGCCGCTGCCGGTGACTCTGCCTTGCCGCGGGGGGCCTTCACGACGGGCTTATCAGCGGCGACGGCAACGGCCGGTGCACTCGCGGTCACAGGCGCAGCAACCTTGGCAGGTGCAACGGTCGTCTCGACCTTGACCGCGGGCTTGCGGCCGAGCCCAAGACGTTGGGCGACTTCACGGCGCGATGCCGAATAATTCTCCGCGACCAGAGGATAGTCATGCGGCAATTTGTAACGCGCGCGATATTGCTCGACCGTCAGGCCGTGCGTCGAGATATGACGCTTCAGCGTCTTGTACGGCTTGCCGTCGATCATACTCAGAATATGATCAGGTGAGGCGAGGCTCTTGCGCACCGACGTTGCGGCCACGAACTCTTCCGCCGCTGGTACCGCCGGTGTCGCTTCGCCGATGAGCGCCTTGCGCGTCGTTTCGATCAGTGCAGCGAGGTCGGCCGCCGGCACATTGTTGTTCGACACATAGGCGCTCAGCAATGACACGGTCATCGCCATGACATCGGGTTGAACCGTCTCGGTCATCAATATTCCTTGTTCGAGAAGAGAGGGAGAATGAGGGAATTGTCAGTGCCGCAGGGATGATTGCACAACAATGAATGTAATTCTGCCAATTTCCGCCCGCTGAGTCAAAGGGAGAGGAGGTGGGCCGGTTCCAGTAGGCGTGCCGAATAGGTCTGCGCGCTGTTTAAATGGAGCGATGTCATGAAGAACCACCGCGATGAGTTTCGCCCTCTGGCCTGCTGCCGGTTTGACGGACACCGAGATAGGCTAATTTAGGCTACACCGGC
>CALMPB010000304.1 GCA_937871985.1 uncultured Burkholderiaceae bacterium | reverse complement strand
CACACGTCATCTACGATGTCGCTGACCCTTCAACTGCGATGTCGCTGTGCAGCTCCTCATGTTTACCCCCTCGGCGGCGGAGGTTCAAGGCGCGGGGCGATCAAATCGCGCGGAGAATTCAACACAGCCAAATTCGCATCTGTTGCTTTCCGTAGCGTTCGGCCCAGCTCAAGCCGTTGCGGGCCCGGCGCGCGGACGACTGGCTCCGAGGAACTCTGTCGTTCGTGCAGCACTGGCCGGACAGGCAATTGCGCGCCTCATGACGGTCGTCGAATCCCTTGCGAAGGCTCCCCAATTGCCGATCGCCAGCTTTCCCAGCGCGCTGGCAACCTACCGTACTCCACGTCGCGCACCTCGGCGCCCATTTGGTTCGCTAATCAGATCCGAGCGGCCTCAGCCGTTTGCACGGCGATGAAGCGCGCTAGCGGAATCTCGGTCAGGGGCCGTTCCGAAGCCATCTCACGAGCGACGAGCGCCATCTCGATCCACTCCGAATCGTGGCTGTCACCACGCCGTGCGAATGCACTCCACGCTACGACGCCGGCCCAGTAAGCCCGCTTCGGTTCCAGCACCTTCTCAATAATCGCGGCGAGCCGGTCTTCGATCTTGCGCTTGCCTTTGATCGCGGCAGCAACATCGTCGCCATTTTCGAACCATGAATTGAGCTGAGGATTTGTCGCCAGCCATCGGCGGGAGCCACGCACCGCCTTCTCCACTGCCTTGGTATCGGTCGCCGCAGCGTCGATATCCGCGAGCATCGACGCAACGAGATCATCCACCGACACAAAGTTTGGCGCAACATCTGAGAGCCCAACGAGCGTGATTGCCTGAACGAGGCCAAACGGTGGTGTCGCGCCGGCGGGACCGTCCGCCAACGCGCTGCTCAGGATCAAAGCCGTGTCCTCGGCCGTCGCTTCATGGATCGACATCTCAGACGCAATATGGTCCAGCATGTCTTCGATCTCGGGCCTGCTCAGCGATCGCGCTACCCAGGCGTCCCGTACACCATGTCCCTGCTTGATCAGGACGGACACCAGCGCGTTATTCCTGCCCTCCTTGATCGACGCAAATATGCTTTGGGCTCCGGCACCATCGCGCTCGGATATCAGAAGTTCCCTGACCTGAATTGCGGGGCGCTTCTCCGGCGCCGACCCGACAGCGCGGGCGGCTCTGATGATCGCGTCGATCGTGCGGCGCCGATCTTCCGGTACCCACTTGCGGATCAGCATGAGGTTCGTGACCGACGTTGCCGATACCAGCCCACGCCCGGCGGCCACTTCAATCATGGAAGCTAACGGGGTAGCGATCGCCGGTTCGGCAAGAAGCCAGCCGATAGCCGCCTCGCGCAAACTGGCATCGTCGGCGAGGACGAGCCCTTCCAGCAGATTGAGCTGCAGCCCAGTAGGCATGGCTGCCGTCAAATCGGCAAACTGGCTCTGGATCAGGAACGGATCGCCCGCACAGGCTTGCACCAGCTCCTTCAACATCTCGGCGGCATCCGGGATCCGGAGGTTCTGCTGATCAGCTCCGGTTTGGATCATCGCCTGATTCAGCGCGCCTCGTACATCTTCTCCAAGCTCGATCCCAGCCCGTGAAAACGCCGATACGAGCGCCATCGCCGCGATTGGCACGAGCTTGCCCATGCGGATATGTTGAGCGATCGCCGCCCTGACATTCTCCATGGCCATGTTCGCCTGGCTGTTGCCGGCTTCGCTTCGCTGACGCAACTGCTCCAGCGTCTGGCCGAGGATGAACGAATACGCCTGATGCATCCCCGCATCGGGCCGCTTCTTTCGCCCTTCGGCACCGGCGAGATCGACGATCAGCAGCAAGGCTTCGGGTTGCGCCGCCAGCATCTCTCCAACGCTGTGCGCTCCGGGCGACAGTTCGCCAGAGCGGAAATCGTCCCGAACCATTCGTGCAATCTGCTGGATGGCGGCACGTGGCGTCACGATCAATGTCCCTTTCTCGCACGACGACTGAGTGGCCGGTACAATTAGCGGCGGCGCGCCGACAATCCCATAGTGCCGTCATGCAATATCGCAGCACTCGATCCGCAGGCAACCGCGCAGCATCGCCCAGCGAACAGCTCGGCAGCCTGATCGAGCGTATAATCTGCGAGATCATGCCTTTCCTCCATTCGCACGGCAGCGGCCGTGCTTGTGCGGTCCGGATCTACAGGACCTACGGTGCCGACGCCGTCCAGGTGATCAGGCTTCAATGCGACCGGCAAGATTCAGTGAACGCTGAGTGGATGGTGATGAGCAGACCATCGGCTACGCGCCCATTTGCAGCCGTTCTGCCTGGGATGCCCTTCCCGAAACCGGGCAGTCTGCCTTTTGGACGCGAGAGAGGTCCGATGGCGGCTGGCGCACGACAATATTTGGGTGGATTGCTGACAGGCGGCTTTCAGTCGGTGTCTTGGTCTAGCGGACCATCGATCATAGGCCCGAAAACACGGAATAGAACGCGCGGACCGAGGTGACCCGATCAGCAGTGAACGCGATCGTGTAGGTCACATATCCGCCACTGGCAGCAGGAAGGGACAAGGTCCATTCGGGTCTGGCCTTCCAGAGCTGGGGCATGTCTTGAGCCAGCAAATGCTGTGAGGACAGCCGATCAATAGCCGCGACGCGCGTGTCGCCAATCGTAAAAGGCCCAACCGTCCCCGAGGCATAGGAACGCGAGAAGGTCAGTGGCCCCTCGTCGAAGGAAAACCAAACAGCCAAATCGGGTCGAGTACGACCAAACGGACCAGGAACAAAAACCGCAGTGACGATCAACGCGAGTATCGCGGTTGCCCAGATCAACTTGCCTCGCTTCGTCATCCGCTTCTTGTACCGGATAAATGAGGGTTCGCAATCAGGAGGCATCGTTGGGCAACTCGACGTCCATCTCTTGGGCGGCTTCTGCCCGACGGCTAAAAGATCGCACCATTTTGGCCCTAAATGGCTTGGGCTGGGTGGAAAGTGACCGGGCGGCTCTCAGCGACGTCCCGTTGGTTAGCGGACGGTGGGAAAAACGTCGTTTCAGAAACGTCGGCAGGCGTCGACGCATATGACTGAGCCACCGCGAAGCGCACGCCCACACCATTGGCATATTATGCCAATGGTGTTATATTCGATCGGGTGAGAAGCTCAAGGGTTGAACAATGCCGACACGAAATGTGGTGCTGACCGATCACCAACAAGAGGTGATCGAAACGCTGGTTGAGTCCGGTCGCTATCAAAATGCGAGCGAAGTTTTGCGAGAAGGGCTGCGGCTTGTCGAACAGCGTGAGCAGGAAGACGCGCTCAGGCTCGAAGCCCTGCGCGCCGCTACCCAGGTCGGCCTTGCCGATCTTGCGGCCCGTCGGTTCCGTGAAGTCAAACCGGATGCGATCGGATCGTTTATGACAGAACTCGGCGCCGAGGTGAGCAAACGGGCGAGCTCGGGCGCTTGACCTACACGATCCGGCTGACGGCTGCGGCTTATGGCGATATTGTCGACATTCTTGAGCGTTCGGAACGCGAATTCGGCGTTGACGCGCGACGGCGATATCAGCACCTCGTATCTGTCGCATTGAAGGACGTCGGCGACGAGCCGGAGCGATCCGGGAGTGTAGCACGGCCTGAACTCGGTAGCGACGTTCGCTCCTGGCACCTGCGAATGAGCCGTGAGCGAGCGCGGACTGTCGACGGAGGCGTCCGTCAGCCTCGGCATTTCATCCTCTATACTATCATCGACGAAGCGACGGTCGGCGTGCTGCGCGTGCTTCACGATGCAATGGAGCTGTACCGCCACCTGGGCGAGGGTTTGCCATCCGTCCCTGGCGATGACCCCAGATACTGAAGATTGGAGCCTAAAACGACAGCATCACGTTTTCGCGGGGCTCCGTGGTCGGGCCATCCGTAATTGACCATAGCTGGGTGGGAAGTGCGCTGTCCGCTTCGCTGTGGGAAAAGTGGATTGCGGACGTTTATTGGCGGCCTAGTCTGCCGGAATGAGTGACCCAGAGATGCTGACCGAAATCGGTGGATTGATGCTGGCGGAAGCGTTCCCTTCCGAGCATCGTGCTGCGGCATTATTGGCTGGCGAAGCTGTAGCCCGGGTCCTTGCAGCACGGCAGTGGACCGAGCGGTTCGCGGTCCAAGTGGAGGGACAAGGCGTGCTGATCCCGGCGCGGCTGCATTTTGCATCCGACCGGCTGGGATTGACCGAAAGCGATGAAGCATGGCGCTTTGCTTGCGCTTTACAGACTCGAAGCAACAACGGGTTTGAACGTCAACGTGCCGTGCGCAACCTGCTAGCAGATTTGCAACCTTGGGCCGCGCCCTTCATCGTAGCCCTCATCGGCGAGTATATCATCGAAATTTTGGACGATATTGCCGCTTCGCTCACGCCGGAAAATACTCGGACACTCGGCGCTTTCGTCATCCAGAACGAAGCCTACTGGAATACGACCAAGCGCCGCGTAATAAGCTACTGGGACGTGTATTATCGATCTGTTCGGAGGAGCGAGACACGCCGGTTGTATCGACGAGACGACTACATCGGCTTCAAGTTAATTGACCTGCTCGAAATGGCTGCCTTTGGAAGCGCTTAGATGGATGCGCAACGGCAACAAATGGGGCGGATTCTGCTCGGCGGCTGAGAGATTGCACCATTTTGGCGTTAAATGGCTTGGCTTGGGTTGGGTGCAAGGGGACCGGCGCCTGGCGGCGGTTGATCTAACAAGTGCGGACATACTGCCGCGCGCGCTCCTTCTTCAATCGGCGAGATCTTGAAGCTTGGGCCGTTTTCCAAGGCCGCGAGCACGCAGCATGTCTGCGTCGCTTCCTTTCTTCTCTGACAGGCAATGCCGTTCGATGCGCCGTCCGCCAGTAATCATACCGGCGAAACCGCTGGGCACATAGGCAAAGTCTCGAGCAATGAGGACATGCGATTTATCGAGAAGAGCTCTGTCCTCTCGCTCGTAAAGAGAGCGCCATTTTAGCTGGTTTCGCCATTTCCCAATATTTTCCATGGGTTCGCTCAGCCGATCCAGAGTCGCCTTTTCAGCCACGAACGCCAATGAGTCTAAATGACCGGCGCATCGAGTTTCGAACTCGGCTTTGCTGTCCATTAAGTTGATCACATCTTCTGCGGCGTAAGTTAACGAAGGTACAACCGCAGCGCCGAGCAGCAAAGCTGAAATAATCTTGAACCATGATACGCCGAACGCTCGACTGTAAATCAACGGATGCATGCCGCCGACGCAGGCCCCGAAAATGAGCTCCGCGTTCTCCAAGCCAGTACTTCCGCCAATATGCTTGATGGCTAGGCCGACAAGCAAGCCTCCTACCGCAAAAGTCAGTGTCGCAATTACAATGCGGTGTAGTAGGCAGCGACGGCTTAAAGCGATCAATGGTACTCCAAGCACTAACCCCACGGGTACGGCAATAAGAACGCCGAAGAAAAAGGCGAGACCGAAGATTCCGATGAAATTAGAGGTTGTTATGGACTTGAGATTCGGTCTGATTCATCAGTTTTTGGATGAACATTTGCCGCAAGCCGTATCCGTCTGATGTAAGCGATGAGGAATGGTCGCTGGTCGCGCCGTATCTGCTGTTGCAGCGGGAGGACGCCGGGCAACGGGAGCACAATCTGCGCGAGGTGTTCAACGGGCTGCGCTATATCGTGAAGACGGGGGTGCCGTGGCGGTGGATGCCCAACGATCTGCCGCCCTGGGCTGCGGTGTACCAGCAAACGCAGCGCTGGCTGGCGGCGGGATGCTTTGAGGCGCTGGTTGACGACTTGCGCGCGGTGCTGCGGTTGGCAGCGGGTCGCCAGGCCAAGCCCACCGCCGCAATCATCGACAGCCGGACGTTGCGCTCCACGCCCGAGAGCGGTGAACGCGCCGGCTATGACGGCGGGAAACGCAAGAAGGGCTCGAAGATCCATATGGCAGTCGACACGCTGGGCCACCTGCTCGCGCTCCATGTGACGCCTGCCAGCGCCGAGGATCGCGGCGAAGTGGAGCGGCTCGCTCGTACCGTGCAAGCCGCCACCGATGACCATGTCGAGATCGCCTGGGTCGATCAGGGCTATACCGGCGAGCGCGCCGCCGATGCGGCAGCCAAACATGGTATCGCGCTCGAGGTCGTCAAACTGCCCGAGGCCAAGCGCGGCTTTGTCCTGCTCCCGCGCCGCTGGGTCGTCGAACGGTCATTCGCCTGGGCCACCCGCTTCCGACGCCTCGTCAAAGATTATGAACGCTATGCCCAAACACTCGCAGGACTTCATGTCGTCGCCTTCGCCTGCCTTATGATGAAGCAGGCCGTCGCCATCGCATCAAGTTCATAACAGGCTCTAGTCGCGCCCCCTATCCCCGGGCCGATGTGTAAGCCGGCAAACACCACCGCTGCCAGCACCGAGCCCAGCACGGATGCGATTACGGACAAAAGTCCGAGATGCCTACTGCCGAATGGGGATACGACGCCTTTAGTCTTCGTGTGCCGGCAGTTCAGTGCTCTTCTCATGGGGGGAGGTTATACTTTAAACCCATCCGATTGAATGTCATATTTTATGCCCGGCATGCGACGCCATAAATGGCAATTTCTGGGGCGGCTGCGGTCGAACGATCGGGCGTCGGATTATCACCGTTAGACTCTTTGCCCGCGAGGGCCAAAAGGGTGGCGGCGAATCGCATCAAGCGCGACTGCTTGCCCGACCCGAAGCTTTACCCAGCCGGGGTATGGAAGGGTAAACCCATCACCCGCTTGCACCTTCAATGCGTATTCGGCTGTACGCAAGTCGTGATTACCGGTGACGAGTGCCTGCCATTCGCAACGCTCTGTGGTGGGTGCCGTGAACCTGACCAATTTTAATAGCAATAGATTGGCGACGCGCTCTACGATCATGGCCGCTATCCATTCTTCCGACACTTCTTCGACGGCAGCTTATCGAATGGGCCCGCGATCATCCAGCGGTCCGCTTCTGGGGCGGGTGCTGCCGGGCAGCTATGCTTTGACCTGCGCGCCATCGTGGATGGCGTCGATTGCGTGCTCGACGATGAGATCGCCGGGCTGCAACGACCTGAACACCTCGGTGATCCCGTCGACGCTCATGCCGCTGGTGATATCCACCCAGGTCGCCTTGCTTCCAACCACCCTGGTCACGAACTGGCGCTGCTGATCATTGGACATAGCGCTCGGGGGAACCCTGAGTGTCGGACGCCTGCTAATGTGAAAGCGGATTGAGGGGCAAGGTCGGCATCGCAATTGCGGACCGAGCGTTCAGCGAAGATGGCAAGACGATCGAAAGGTGACGGTCATGGCGGAGCAGGATCGGCGAACGGCATTGGTGTCTCTGGCAAGCGTTGGGCTAGTGCTCGCTGGCTGCGCGAAACATGACGCCGATGGCGGCGACAGAGGCGACGGTGACGAAGGCGAGGTCACAGCGAACGAGGATCTCATGCGTGAGCACGGCGTGCTGCGCCGCATCCTGATCGCCTATCGCGAAGTTGCACCGAAGCTGGTGGCGAATGCCTCGGCGGTCGATGCCGCGGCGCTCGCCTCCGCGACGACCTTGTTCCAGGCATTTGGCGAGCCCTATCACGAACAGATACTGGAGCAGCAGCATATCTTTCCGATCGTCCAGAAGGCGGGCGGCGAAGCGGCCGAGCTGCTCGACACGCTGCTCGCACAACATCAGCGGGGCCGCGAGATCACCACCTATATTCTCGACAAGACCAAATCCGGCCGGGTCGGCACCGGTGATGCCGAACCTCTGGCCAGAACACTGACGGCGTTCGCCCGTATGTACGAGCCGCATGCCGCGCGCGAGGACACCATTGTGTTTCCAGCGTTCAAGAAGGCCGCGGGCGCCAAGGGCTATGAGGAGCTTGGCGACCAGTTCGAGGATATCGAGCGACGGACGTTCGGCGGTGATGGGTTCAACGTGGCGACCGGCAAGATCGGGGATATCGAGCGTCGACTCGGGGTCGGGGATTTGGGCTCGTTCACGGCGCCGAGTATTCGCTAGTAGCGTGCGCGTCTCTTTCCCCTGTGCGCCCCAATCCCCGTCGTTCTATGCGTGGATTTCGGATCCCGGAACCTGCCATTCGCCGAAGGAGCCTCGTCGGTAGAGCCGAAAGGCCGGGTCTGAGACAAAGCGGTCGAGCGACTTTCAGGACCCGACTCAGAGATAGCTGCCTGGCAGCATTTTTGATTGAAGTCCTGAGGCGGCGATGGTGGCCCGCTTGCCGCGCTAAGCATAGGGTATTACATGTACCACTATTGAAACTTTCGCAATATCATAGACTTGCTCTAAATCATGCGGCGGCCCGTGGTACACGTATTACATGTTTTGAAGGTCTCGCCGTACGTGTACTACACACCCAACATATTGTGATTATTAAATAATTCAGCTGCAGCACCTGTGCGTCAGGTGCATTACATTTTTCGCCCTTCAGGGCGTGCGTCAGACCTACGCACGAGCTTGCCTCGTGCGCGAGCATCACACCCGGAACGGAGTTAACTCGCTGATCTTCAATAGGATCATCTGACACCCCGAGGGATCAACGAGGATCGGTCGAACGGCCGATCGCACCGCTCTGTTCGCCGCTTCCCATAAATCCCCGCGTGTCTTGGGGAACAATCCCCAAGACACGCTCCTGCCGGCCCCACTGGGGCCGGGATTTATGGAGTAACCGCGCCATACGACGCGCCGCTACCATCGATCTCTCGACCATCGATATCACCACCCTCCCTCTGCCCCGGCTCGGCGAAACCGTCGTTCGCGACGCCATTAGCCCCGTGCTTGAGTTAAGGTTGCGCGCTACTGGCGTGCGATCGTGGAACCAGCTTGGAAAGCACGCCGGACGGACCACCCGCGAAACGCTTGGCAGCGCCGCCGACATTCCAGTCGTAGCCGCCCGCCTGATGATCGCCAATTCGATCGGCGCGAAAGCGCCCGTGAGCATATCGCTCCTCAACTCCTGATGCACGGGTCGCCGTTACCCTCCCTCACTTTCTCGCCTCGGACCAAATGGGCGGTGGAAACCGGCAACGCTCAGGATGATGAGGGCGATCATCGATCGACACATCGTGCCCCACCTTGGCCGTCCATCGCCTCCTTCGATCATCTCGATGCGGCTGATGGCGCGTCCGCTGTACGTTGCTCGCTTGGGCCCGAATTGCTGAGCTGACGGTTTCCGAACCGGGGCCAGCTTCTGCGGAATCGTGGACTACACCGACTACGGTCGGTTCGTCCCGGGTATCCCCCATTTGTACGATCTGGACAAGATCGACCAAGTAATCCTAGCAATCTTGGGCCGATTGAACGGGAGATAGTAAATGAATATTTCCTTGCCCACTTCCGTGTTTTTGGGCGCTGTGTTCATGGCGGCGGTCCCATCGATGGCTCAAGCTCAAACTGCTCCTTTGAGTCCCAGCTTCTACGCCAGCCAAATGGGTGCGGGAGTAGGCGTCGGAAACATGCGCCCAACGCGTCACGGATATCAGAGCAGGCGCGGCAGCACTCGCGGAGGGGATAGTTCGACGACGCAAGCAGCCGGCGTCCCCCCTTACCTGACCACCATGGTGGCTACCCGGATGCAGACTGAACTGACCCCGGAATATAATCGGCAGGCGGCTGCTTATGGCAAAGCAGGTGCTGATAGATGGTACGTAAATGGCGCGCGGCAGGTAGGACAGGAAATGCGCGCGCTCCTCCCCGAATATCACCGTCAAGTTCAAAATCAGGGCCGTGCTCGGGCGGACGCTTGGTACATCGGCCGGGCGCAAAATTCCGCTCGGCGCTATGCTGTCAATGCGCGTTAAGACCATCGGCTCGGTCGTAGGATCGCACGGTCAATCGAACGGACGGTTGAATCGGATCGCGCAAGTTCCCTTCCATCGTTGACGCGCCGATCGGGGCGTACCGCGAATACCGCTGGTTGACGTCTGTTGCCCTCGTTTTAGGCGCTTGCCGCGTCCCATTTTTCAGCAATCGGAGGGGCGAAGGAGCGTCGTGCGCCAGATATAATCCTCGATACCGCTTTCGAGAAATAGAACCCTGGAGCTTGTCGGACGCTATGTTCGAGCAACTAGTCGACCTGCCGTCGCGACTCGACACATTCGGCGACGCAATCGAATTTGGGCAGGCGCGTCATATCGACGATGTCGGGCCGGATAATGGCACCGATGGGTAATCCATTAACGAACCAATTGCTCCACTCGGTGGGGTTGATCACGCCGGCCTTAGCAGACATCTCGCGTTCAAGGGCAGCACGTCCTTGTTCAAGGCCTACCGCGTCATTCGAGCCGCACAGCGCCCTCAGCGCAGGTTCTAAGGTGACGGCTCTTGCTACCGCCGCACAAAACCATGATCAGTTATCGCAAGCGGAGCAAGGTCGATACCTTGCCGCCGAGTCCAATTACCGACCGTCGCCTGAAAGCCGGCCAAGCCGCGGCGATCTCCGCGCCGTTTGAAGTCCTCGTAATTTGTCAGGGCGAGAGCGCTGAGCATTTTCAACGTTTCGGCCGCCTCCTGCTTCTGAGGGCTGCTCATCGCGCGAAACTGCGGCTTGCGGGCGAGATTGAACACGATGCGCCCGCGTGTTCCTCGGATCTCTGCTGGAGTCGGTACCTGATCGTGCACGACTTCCCACAAGACGATGTAATGCGCAGCGATGACATCAGCGAGGTTGTACGGCGCGAGATTGTACGCGGCCATCAGGCGTTCGAACGTCTGCCTGAGCGCCCCATTGTCGATGAACTGCGCCATCTCATCTCGCTTGCCCGGCTGCCCGCGGCTCATCATATCGATAAAGCGATTATTGACCTGGGTCGTCACCTCGGGCGTTGGTCGAAAGGCGGCGATTGGTGGACTCGGAACGCGAGCATAATCGACGTTGCGATCGACGTTAGGCTGGCGAGCGGTTGCGCCGGAACGCCCCTCGTCGATGACATCGCTGCGTGTGATGTTGAGGGACGAGATCGAGCTCGTATTCAGCGCCGACTGGATATTGCCGGAGAAAAAATCCTGCGCGCACGCCGGGACAGCACTGGCCGAGGCAGTCAGCGTTACGATAGCGGCCGCAGCCAATCTCAGCATCATGCGCATTTCCTTCAGGCGATGATCAGAACCGGTAGGCAAGCCCGACGCGGACATCGTGGATCGGCATTTCGAGCTTGGAGTCGCCTGACCTGCCAGGACCGGACAAGGTCACATTCATTTTGCCGAAGTCCGTATAGCGATATTCGGCTCGTGCCGTGACATGTTCGGAGAGTGCGTATTCCAGGCCGCCACCAATGGCCCAACCAGTTTCGGTTTTGGAACCGCTGAAAGTCGACCCATCGGGAAAGCCGTAGGAGGCCTTCACATGTCCATAGGCGACGCACCCGGCGATATAGGGGGAGGAAGCCTTCAAACGCGTAGCCGATCCGCCCGCGTGTCGCGCCGTACCACTCCCATTTTCCGGACGCTGAGGTTCCAAGGCGATTGTGCCCGGAGCCGTCGAGGCCGCTGGCGACGATATCAGTGTCGACGCCGAGTACGAGGTTTGCGCCGGGGAGCTGCCAGCTGTAGCCGGCATAGGCGCCGCCGATGATGCCATTGACGTCGAGATTGACCGCGTTCGGGTCGGAGCTGTCAGGGTTGTCGACCCAGCCCCCGCCAACCTGCCCACCGACATAGAATTCCGTCCAGGTGACGGCGGGTTTCGGGAGGTCGGATGCGACAGCAGTGGTCGCACTCGCAAACATAACAATGGCTGTTGGAACCGGATACTTCATTGTGCGCGATTCCCGGCACTCGTTTAGCGTTGGAGTTTGAGCGAATCTTCGCGCATCATCGATGTGAATCAACTAGCACACTTGTCCAATTGCCGGCATCGATGGTCGCTGATACGACTGTGATCACGCCTCCTGATCGTTCGCCTCTTCCGTTTCTGTGAAGGACGAGGATATCGGCGCGCGACCAGATGCATAAGATCTTGATTATCTCACGGGATTGGAATATCCGTGCTCGTGCAGCCACGCTTGAACGGCGGATCGCGCCGACCTCGTCTCCCAACTCATCATGCTCTGTTTGGGATGGATTACAAAATAGGGTACGAAGGTTTTCCTCAACTTGTTTTGGATCGTTGGATCCGCGCCCGCTCTTAGCAGGGCTAACATACTTCGGTAGTCGTTGATTTGCGCGGCGGTGTGAAGTGGCGTGTCGCCCTGGCGGTCTGCAAGGTTGGGATTGGCGCGGTGCGCAAGCAGGAGTGCTACGGCATCAGCGTTGCCGTTCATGAGCGCTTCGGTGAGGACTGGCGCCTCGGACCGACCGCCGAGGACATCGGGATTGGCGCCACGATCCAACATGATCGCGAGATACGGTTTTCCCTTTGCCATGGCGGCCATATGCAACGCAGTCATCCGGTTAAATCCACGCTGTGCGGGATCGGCTCCAAACCTGAGCAACAGTCTTACCATCGCCGTCTGGTTCCGGAGCATCGCCCACTGCAACAATGTGACATCGTCCTGGCCCCGCGCCGAAAGATCGGCACCCGCCTTGGCGAGGTCGCGAACCTTACCGCGATCGTCGTCAGCGATCGCGATCGCGAGAGCGGCCGCCGTCGGATCACGGAACACCTGCCTCGGGTCCGAGGCAGGCTTGGCAGCTCCCGTCGCGACGATCGCCACTGCAAGCAGAACGCCAACGAGACTGCCGGCCCAATTCGCCTTACACCAGGTCATCCGGTGAGTGCTCCGTGTGTTTCGCCATTGCGTTCATCTGGAAGAGAGCACGCCGGTCACGGCGAACCTGTCCCCAGCTCGCGTCTTGCCTGCTCCTCGACGGAACCGAAAGCGTCAGTGGCGGCCGTGCCGTACCGAAGCTTGCGGAGCAGATCCGCGCTGAAAGCCTCCTCACCAATTTCGAGGACCAGTTTGTCAATCGCCTCCTGGGCTTGGCGGCGATGGCCTTGAACCTCCTCGGGCGTGTGTCGGCTCCATATGAAGCCCTTGTCGTTGTAGCCTGCCAACCCGTGGAGGTGGCCGACGAGACGAACGCGCGGATCATTTGATCTCATCATGCCTCAACGCGCTGATGCGCTAACGTGGGACAAATCCGGTGTCGGTGAAGGCTAGCTGCTGGAAGTCGACGCCCAGATTCTGACCCGCGCGGCGCACGCCCTCCTGCAGCGCCGTCAATTGACCCGTCCGACCTGCCTGCTTGAGGCCGTCACGCGTGGCCGCGGCCAGGATGGCGAGCACTTCGAGGGTTTCAGCGAACTGTTGCTTGTCGCCATCGGTCAAGCGCGCGATTCGCGGATCAGCGCCGAGACTTTCGCGCAGGCGGTTTCGCACGATGGCGTAGCCTGCCACATGCAGGCGCGAATCCTCATCGTTCACGACTTCCCACGAGATCACAAGGTAGCCCATCAGAACATCGGCGAGGTCGTTCGAGGAAAAGCCGGCTGACTGGAGAAGGCGCGCAAAGGTGCCGCGCAGCTCTCCGTTATTGAGGACATGCTCGAAATTGCGTGTATCGGTTTTCGGCGAGTTCTGCTTGAGGGCAGCGAGGATACGGTGATTGGTCTGCGCCGTGACGGCGGCTGACGATCGAAACTTGAGGTTCGACGGCTTCGGCGCGGGTGTCGTGGGCTGAGTGTGTGATTGCGCGCGTCCGCTTCGACGCGCGGCGTAACGGGCGGATTCAGCGATAGCAGAGTTGACTGCCGTTGTGCCCGCGAAACTCGACATGTTAGCGAATGACGAATCGATCATGCCCGAAAAATCCTGCGCGGATACAGGGTGACACTGCAAAGCCAGCGCAAGAAAAGAGGCAAGCGAGAGCAGTTCACCTTTGCGGCGGCGGATTGTCGTCTGGTTCACGAGCACTCCTTTTCTTGCTGTTGTTGATGACGTAGAGGGGAAAGACGTTTCGTTGTGGACGTCTGGCGCCAGGATCTGATCGCTGAGTTGTGTCATGGGCAAGCGCCTAGCAGGCGAATGATATGAAGCGTCGGTTGACCTGAGACAGACGTGTCGAAACTTCCGTCGATTTGCACGCATTTCTGCGCGTCCCATGCTGTCTTGACGGCCGCCGCGATCTCGGGCGCGGCGTCGAGATGTGGCGGTCCGATACGACCGTCGTTATCGGCGTAGATGAGTGCGTCCTTGCGCGCCTCCAGGCCACCGGCGACGGGCCGATAGACCCCGCGATGCGGGCATGGGCGCCGTAGACAAGCGATCTTGGTGGCGCCGACATTGAGCACTTGGGTGTGGATGGAGATCGCTCGCGAACAGCCTGACACCGCAGGATTGAGCAATACTATTACGGTGAGCAGGGCGCTGGCACGAATGATCGCACACATGTCATTCGGGCCGTAATGAGTCGGCTGAGCAGCGATGCCATTGCATCTGATAGGCCATCTGGTTCTGCTTGCCGTAGCACCAGCCGCGTTTCGCAAGCCGCCGTCCGATAGCCTGCCGCTTTTCACAGGCTGCGCCGGAGAGCGGGTCGTCTCCGGAGAGTCCGCGGCACAGCGTGTTCTCGCGACGCCACTGCCCGATCAGCACGTCGTCGCTCGGGGCTGCGGAGGCGGCACTCCAGAGCGATGCGGCGCCGAGTCCGCTGAGACAGGCGAGACGGCCGGATCTCCTCAAGGATATACTCCACGCTCAAATTGGCATTCTGGACAAAAGCATGAAGTAAATGCGCCGCAGCGAAGCCTGCAATTCGGGCAAATGTGCTATTTGACCGTCTGGGATTTTTGCCGATCAGGATCGCTAATATTGGGATGTGTCCGATTTTGCCGAGATGATCGACGGGAAGCGACCGGTATGCCGAAGCCGAAACCCGTGATGATGATCGCGTTTTTGCTCGCCACAGCAGGCGGGGCGCAGGTTGCGAAGGCCGACCCGCTATTTGCCGGCGTATGGGCCGAGTCGTGTGATCATGGCCAGACCTTTACGTTTCATGATGGTGACCGACTCAAGATCGTCGATCTTGATTGCAAGCTGGTCGGGTGGAAATGGTCGGGTGACCGCTACCGATCGCGTTTGCGCTGCACCCTGGACGGGGCCCGCAGCCAGGGGCGAGTCGATGTCGAACGTGTTGGCGACCGGCTCCGCATCACTATGGGTGGCCTGACGACCACGGTGCGGCAGTGCCCCTAAGACCAGCAAGGATGATGGCATGATGGGAGGGTGGCAGACCACGTTTCGCGAGCCCGTCCCGATGGGGAAAACTTCCATGGAAGACGAAAGCTCAACTGGCGACTCGGCGGCCGAGGATACCGAGCTCGGCCAGGCCAAGGTGCGTGTTGGTCTGGCGGTCGTTCTGGCGGGGGGCATCTGGGCCGGGATCGTTTCTCGATCATTTGCTGAGGGACACGATATAGCCCTGGCCTGGCTAAGCGGTGCGATCCTTGCGGCATCGGCGACCCTTTTTGCCGCTATTTGGCACAGCCCGGGGGTCAAGCACTGGCGGCGCGCACTGGCGATGGCTCATGATTATGCAGCGCTCACGGCGTGTTTGATCCTCGGCGGCTTCGTCTTGTTGCCGCTCTATTCCGTGCTGTTGTGGGTCACAGTCGGCTACGGGCTCCGCTACGGCCAGCGATATCATATTATTGCCGCGGCGCTTGCCCTGACAAGCCTCGCCACCACGATCTCCTTCACGCCATATTGGCAGCAACACGGCTTTATGTCGGCGACGTTCATCATCACGACGATCATCGTTCCGGCCTATGCCGACCGCCTGATGATCCGCGTGCATCGCGCACGCGATGCCGCGTTGCAAGCGAACCTAGCGAAGTCGCGCTTCCTTGGGCAGGCCAGCCACGACCTTCGGCAGCCGATCCACGCCATCAGTCTGCTGACCGCCTGCTTGCGCGATGCTGGATTGGCGAGCGAGCAGCAACGAATGGTGGACAGCATCGATAAATCGCTGCGTGGCGTGGCGGGACTGTTCCAATCGCTGCTCGATGTGTCGACGCTCGACAGCGGGCGAGTCCGTCCGCGGATCGAATTGGTTCGGGTCCAGGAGGTCATTGACGGCGTGATTCGCCAGAACGAGGAAGCGGCGCGCTGGGCCGCGGTGGCGCTAACCAGCGTACCAACTAAGGCTTTTGTTCGCTGCGATCCGCGGCTGTTGACGACGATCCTCCAGAACGTCGTCTCTAACGCGCTCAAATATGCGCCCGGACGCAGGGTCGTCGTCGGGGTCCGGCGGACAGGACGAACGTTGCGGATAGAGGTGCACGATTGCGGCGATGGCATCGCGGACGAGCACCTGCATCGGATCTTCGAAGAGTTCTACCAGGTTCGCGCCCGGGGCGACCGTGACATCGAGGGCGTCGGTCTTGGGCTCTCCATTGTGCGGCGGATGGCGCATCTGATGGGCCTGACGGCGTCCATCCGCTCACGCGTTGGTCATGGGACAGTCGTGGTGATTTCAGGATTGCGGATCGAGCACACGCCGGTGACGAAGGCGGTTCGGGAAACCACGCCCGTTCGCTCGGCATTGGCCGGGCTGCGTGTGTTGTTGGTGGAGGATGACGAACCGACGCTTGCCGCGACGACGCTGTTGTTGGAGCAATGGGGCTGCGCCGTCGAGGCGCGAAGCTCCGTTCCTCGCGACGGCGTGACATGCGACGTCATTCTCACGGATTTTGACCTCGGATCCGGTACGACAGGGGCGGATTGCATCGACCGCGTCCGAGCGATTGCTGGTGAGCACATCCCGGCCATTGTGATCACCGGTCATGATGAAGCGAAGGTTCGGAGCTATTTCGATGAACCTGACATCCAAATTCTCCTCAAGCCGGTTCGGCCGGCGGAGCTGCGCTCGGTGCTTCACGCAAAGAAGATTTGGAAAGAGCGCCTGCGCTGGGAATTGAAGCCGGCCTAAAGTCCCGCTTCAGCCGCTTTTGCCGCGGCCGCTGCGCGAGTCGCGACGCCGAGCAACCGGAACAGCGCGGAGACATGGACGCGAACGGTATAGGGGGAGATGTCGAGGCGCTTGGCGATTTCCTTGTTGGACTTCCCATCGACCAGAAGATTGAGCACGTCGCGCTGCCGGCGCGTCAGGACCGGGAATGTGGCTTCGCGCAGCTGCAGTCCGGCGGCGCTGGAACTGGCGGATTTAACGATGAATTGCCCGTTGCGGACGGCCTCGATCGCAGCGCTCATTTCGGGCGCGGGCACGCTTTTCCCGATGAAGCCGTCGGCGCCCTGCTTCATCACGTCGTCGATAATGTCCGGGTCATCGACCATCGACACGATGATGAGCGAGCATCGCGAGAATTCCTGCCGCAGCTCACCGATCGAGGTTTCCGGATTGAGGCCGGGGAACAGGAGATCGAGCAGGATGGTATTGGGCGGCGGACCTCGACGGGCCAACGCAAGCAGCTCGGCCATCGATCCCGCCTCACGGATCTCAAAGGTCGGGCACAGACGCTGGACGATCCGCCGCAAGCCTTCTCGAAAGACAGGATGGTCATCGGCCACAAAGATACCTTCAACGGCCATAAACTACGTTCCATCCTGCCTTCTGCGGTCGAGCCGCGTGGTTGCGACAACGAAGAATCGACCAATAAGATGCCACTGTGAACCCCGGAAACTGGCCCATTTGCTCGAATTGGCCATTTTCCTAGGCTTGGGCGGCGAATTCCATATTCCGACGTGATCGCGGTCTGATTGGTAGCAGGCGGCAGCGCGGTGATTCATTTCTGCCGAGACGTGGGAGCGAGCGATACGGCAAACCGGGCTATTCGGACTATCGGAGCATCCGAAGCAGCTTTCGACGCATGACGATTCGCTGGAAGTGCTCGGTGGGATTGTGGATTTCGAGTTGTTTCGCCTAACGTTGTTGGTGGCGTTGGCCCGTTCGGTCGGCGCGAGGGGCGGCCGGCGAGACCGTGCCCGACTTTGCTTTATCGAGCAGGCAGCGCATCATCTTCGTTAGGGTTGCCCGAGCCGTCATCACCTCCCCAACTGAAGCGCAGCGTATAGGGCTTCCCCTCTCTCCAGCCTGTGAAGTCGAAATAATGATCCTCGCCATCGGTCTTGCCGAGCTCGCGTACAATGCGTCCCGACGGCAACGGAGACCGACCTACAAGCCGTTGAAATACCATTTATGGGCAGGACGGATGCGTCAGGTGCATTACACCACGGCCCTGCGCCGTGTGTCCCGCCTTACGCAGCGCGTTCGCGCTGCGCAGCCTCGTGTCGGCAGGCGCGGGTACCTTGGCAGGCTCGAATTGCGACGGCTTGCCGCGATCGGCATGCATCAGCAGCAGCGGAGCGGCTAACGATGCCAACGCAAAAAGGGCTGGCAGCGGTCCCCCGCCCCGGCCCTCTTGATGCTGCCGCCTGCCGCGATCAGGGCGCGAGATAGCGCCGCCGACGTTTGACCGGCACATCCGGCTTCTGATCGTCCTGATAGAAAAGATGCGTCGGGACGCGATGCCCATGCTCGGGGTTGAGAATGTCATAGAGCCCGGACTGGATGCCGGAGCCTTCACAGATGATCGCCTCGACCGGCATCAATGCGGCGATATCGCGATTGCGCTTGAACGCCTTGCCATCGCCGCTGCCATAGAGCCCCCAGTTGATGCAGGTCACCCCGCGCTGGACGGCCCATGCGGCGGCGGCGGCATCCACGCCCTTGCGCTGGCCGGTGGTGAGCAGGATCATATGCGGGATACGCGCCTTGATCTGGTCGAGCCGGCTCCAGATTATCCGGTCATCATGCCACCTTGCCGGCCCCGACACGACAACGATCGGTCCTTGCGGGTCATAGCGATCGCGGCGTCGCTCGGCGCGGGCGCGGAGAAAATCGAGCGCTGAAATCTGGCTGGCGGTGGTGACATGCGAGGCACGCGAGCCGCGCGCCGGAGACCAAGGCCGCCCGTTGTATGTGCGATACATGGCGGCGGCATAGTCGCGCATCGCCTCCATCGCCCTCCTCTGCTCGGCGGCCGACTGACATTCGAGCTGGAACTGTTCGAGTTCGCCATTGAACACCTCGCCGGGTTCGAGCCTGCGCGCCATATCGCGAAGCTGGTCAGCCAGCCGGTCCTCGCAGCCCGCCAGCCTGTTCGCGACGAAATGGAACGAGTTGACGAACCCCCATGCGATTTCAGCAGCGAGCGGTTCGAGCCGCGTGTCGGTGAGCAGGTCGAAGATGGAGGCGATGATACCCCCGCATTCGGCCTGCGCCGCGATCGGCTCGGGCATGTCATGCTCGCCGGGTTTGTCGCCGGGTTCGATGATCGAGAGCGGCAGCGGGTCGCCGAACGAGGCCACGAAATCGGGCGTCGCAGTGAGTTCGGCAAATAGTTTCGGAAGGTCAACGAAACTGCTAACTGCGCCTGAGGTCATTTGCTTGCTCATGGGAATCCACCTCTTTTGATCGGTTAATGGCTGAGGGTCCGGGGAAGCGTGTGCCGTGCTTCCCCGGCCCGACTCCCGCCGTGTCCTAGAATAGCACCTCGTCATCGAGGCCACGCGATCCGCCGGTATATTCGCCGCCCGGCCCTGCGGTGCTGCCACCCGAGAAGCCGCCGCGCCGGCTGCTGCGCTGGCCGAAGCCACCGCCAAAACCCTGCGGCTCGCGCTCCCGCTCGCGCCGCCACTGGACGTCGAACCCGTCGTGCTCGTCACCAAACAGCGCAATCGGCAGCGGCACGGCGAATGACGGATCGTCGATCATGCCGGACAGGAACATTTCATCATTCGAGCGCATGCGACGTTCCCAGACGACACCGATCTGTATTTCGTCACCGGCCTGACTGGTCTCGTACATTTCATAGACGGGCGCGCTATCGCTCTGACGATCGGTCACCTTGCGCATGATGAGATAAGGAAAACGCATCTCGCGGGTGGCGATCTTGCCGACAAGATCGCCGACGCGTTCATCAAATTTGAAGCTTCCGATTTTCATGATTTGGTCCTTTCTCTTTAGCGTGGTCCGGTTACTCTTTCCTCGGCCACAACTCTTTCTACCCCCTCCCCTCCACCCTTTCTATCTGATTGATTTCTTGACAGATTTTCGATCGCCTCTGGTGAGCCTGAGCCAATAAAATCGGACGCGATCAGCGTCCCCAGATCAAAAAAACGCATCGCCGAAGGCGATCCTGCATTGATCCCCGAGGACAAAGGCCTCGCGTCGTCTGTCATCGCCTCCGGAGCCGCCGTCGCCGGGGCGCAAGGGCCGGTGGTGGTCCGCGGGTGCAAGGGACGTTGCGCTGCGACTTAGCGGAGGTTGAAGAAAATGACCCTGCCGGCACCCTTGGATCGAACGATCACGCCGGCGGGGTCATTTTCTTCTACCGGAGCTTGGCCGGAGGCAGCCCTTGTGCCGGCGGACCACCACCGGCACGCCGCGACCCTGCGAGGCGGCGCAGGAGGCGATGACAGACATGGGTCCGAGCGGGATACCCCGACGAGGCGCCCCGCCGAGCCGGGGCATCTGCCCCGGTTTCGCGGAAGGGATCGTGACCGCGTCAGCGGACAAGATCCGGTGAGGGGGCTTGGCCGCAGCGGAGCGGAGATAGAGCCCGATCGGCCAATAGCCCATTCTCACCACAATTGGTCACGACCGGCGTATTTCCACCCGGAAGGAGGGTTGCGGTCATTTCGGGGAGGAGCGCGAGACTGGCGTAGCGCCGTGTCGAACTGTCGAGCACCGATTTCGTGGCAGCCATGAGCCAGGAGGACCCGAGTTGATTGCGAATACGGCGCAAGGGAGCATTGCTCGGCGCGCGCTCCTCCTCTCCTTCCATCTATTTGATTGCGAGCTTGCTTTCCAGTGACGGCCATCCCGCGCGGAAGTCTATCAGGGTGAGCCACATACCATCATCCTGGGCGACAATATGGGCTGGGTGAAGTCCAGGCGCACGACGTTGCCGCTACCGATCAGGCTGAGACACGGCGTGGGCTTTTTCACGACAAGGCTCGACTTGAATGGCGCGCACGCCTATTCGTCGCGCCCACTGAAATCCCTCGCGCTCGCCTCCCTTTGACTTTGCGCGCGGAAATTGGCAAAATTGCATTCATTGTTGTGCAATCAATTCTGGTGCACGAACGATGCCCTCTCTCTCCCTCCTTTTTCGAATGAGGAATCTTGATGACCGAGTCGGTTCAACCCGATGTCACGGCGATGACCGTGTCATTGCTGAGCGCCTATGTATCGAACAATAATGTGCCGGCCGCTGACCTTGCTGCGCTGATCGAGACAACCCGTAAAGCGCTCATTGGGAAAACGACCCTGGCCGAGCCGGCGGCTGAAGTATTCGTCGCCGCGACAACTGTGCGCAAGAGCCTCGCCTCGCCCGATCATATTCTGAGCATGATCGACGGCAAGCCGTACAAGACGCTGAAGCGTCATATCTCGACGCATGGCCTGACAGTCGAGGAATATCGCGCGCGCTATAAATTGCCACACGATTATCCGCTGGTCGCAGAAAATTATTCGGCCTCGCGGCGCGAAGTCGCGCAGCGGCTCGGACTCGGCCGCAAACCTGCGGTCAAGGTCGAGACGCCCGTTACAACGGCGGAGGTTGCTGCGCCTGTGACCGCGAACGCACCGGCCGTTGCGGTTGCCGCTGACAAGCATGTCGTGAAGGCTCCCCGCGGCAAGGCAAAGGCAGCGGATGCGACCCCTAAAGCGGCGGCAGCCGCGGTCGGGAAGCCGGTCCGCGCCGCGAAGACGGAAGCCAACGAGCCGACGGCAAGCAAGGCGAAGGCGCCGGCCAGGCAGGCGAAAGCCAAGCCGGCACCGGTGGCCCCCACGAATGTTGCGGAGGCGGTGCCCGCGTCGACTGACGCACCGGCCAAGAACGGAACCGCCAAGCCCGCGCGCAAGCCGCGCGAGAAGGCAGCGATCGCAAAGTCCGCGACGTCGCTGACGGCCGACCTCACTTCGGTCGAAGCGAAGGCGCCAAAGAAGCGCGCGACGCTGCGTCCCCGGTTCAAGGGCGCGACCGACAAAGCGTAATGTAAATGGGCCCGCGGCAGCATCATTGTGCTGCCGCGGCCGATCCCGATCAACGATCGGGACCAGCGCGCACGAACGCGTGCGACACGCATGCGATCCTCGAGCAGCTATAGCGGGGGAGTCGGCACTCCCCGAGCCTCACGACGCCATGAGCGGGCGATAGTCGGTATCGTCGCCCATATATTCCTCCCAGGAGATCGCAAGAAACTCGTCCAGGGTGACGCCGCAATCTTTCAATATTCGAGCAGCGAGCGAGGGATATTTGACAATGGCGTCAACGAAGTTCATTTGGTGACCGCAATAGTCGTCGAACCTTCTCCAGCGGTCGTCGTCCGGGATCGCCGGATCGCGCTCGATCACCAGCCGTGACGTGTCGAGCTTGAGCATGGCGGCAAGCAGCCTTTCACAATGGGCGACGTCGAGCCTCTCCTTTGGCCCGTGCTGGCACTGATAACCAACCGAGAGGTTAGTGCATTCGGCAATAACGTCCGCATATTCATTGGTGTCGGTATAGACGCCGGTATCGTCGGGCCTGTAGCCGAACCGCGGATCGAGACCGTTCAGCGCGGACGCGAGACTTGCCGCAAAGGCATTAGAACAAGTCCGACCGTAGCTTTGGTGCGTGATGACATCGCCCAGGTCAGCTCGATCGAAGGCGATAGCAGCGTCGATATCCCTAAGCAGCTCGGGGGTGTTGCGGCGGATCCAGCGCGATCCGAGACAACCCTGCTCTTCGCCGCGATGGAACAGATACAGGCCAGGGCGCCGCGCGGCGATCATGTTGAGCATGATCCAGATACCCGCCCCATCATCGGCACCGAGCGACATGCCGGCCTTGCCATTGCGCAAGCCGGCGATGCCCGATCTGTCGATACCGACGTCCTGCTGTGAGCCCTGGTCCGCCACGGTGTCGACGTGGCAACTCCACATCACGCGGGGCCTGTCTCCGATAACGAGCATCCGATTTCCAAAGGCATCGGCAGTCATGCCGGGAACCCTGTCGAGAAACTCTCGACAGAAGGCGTGTTCGTTGTTGCTGTCGTGAGGTCGTGCCCACGACAGGATCTCGAGCAGGCCGGCGCGGCCCGCAACATCGTGGTAGATCATGGGATCAGACTCCTGCGTGAGAAGCGGTCTCGATCGGCGCCGGCATCGCGGTGGCGGAGATCAAATCTGCGGGAGAGCGAGGCGCGTTCGGGCAATCGCCTTGCCCGTAGGTCATATCACGCGCGTCACGGGCATTATGCCGAAGCGTTTCGACGCGAACGCGCTCCGTCTCCTCGGCCCCGCGTCTTAGCCGCTCGTCCTGAGCCTGTGCGCCGACAGCTTCCCACTGGGCAATCTCTGACCGGATCGCCGCCATTGCATCGCGGAATTGATGAAACGCGAGAACATGGGCATTGGCGAGGGACGCGTCATCATCGTCGAACGGCTCGGGCAGCTCGTCCTCGGATAGCCATTCGCCATGATATTCGGCGAGATCGTCGATATGGAACCATTCGCCAGAACCATCGCATAAGCGGCAGCAACTGCTGACCCACCATTCGCCGCGACCCTCAAGATAGACGGCACCAAAACCACGGACATCCTCTTCAAGGACGGTGGATGTGTCGCGGTTGGCATGAACGGTGACGAAGGTCTCTACATCACTATAGGATCGCTGATTATGCTCGCAATAGGTGGTATGGTTCTCGTAACAATTGAAGCACCATTCCTCTGACGAACCATCCGCAAAATGAACGTCGCTATAAGGAGACTCATCGCTGTCGCAACGCGGACAATACCAGGGACAATGCCCCAGGCCATTGGTGCTCTCCGACGAGATTGGGCCTCGGCCGATAACGAGATAGTCGCCGTCGTCACCGAGATCATCACCGGCATCGATATAGGGCACGACGAAACGATCGCCGTCCTCGATACGGCGGATGCGCGCGCCGTTCAGACCGCCCTCGGCGTAGCCCGCGTTCTCAAGTAGAAGCTTGAGCCGAGACACGTCGCCATAGATGGTGGTGTAGATCTTGCGGCTCGGCCAGACGACGCTACGCGCCTTCGCATCTGCGCGGGTGCCGATATAGGCAAGCGCGGTATCCGGGCCGGCATAGGCCCGTGTTGGATGGCATGAGCTGTCGAATTCGTCCGCGCCATGGGCCATGCAGCTACTGGGGCCACCAACATAGACATCTTCGATTTCGTCGGCGTCCTGCGTGATCTTGAGCGTGTCTTCAGCCAGCTGCACGGAGAGTCTGGCGCACCAGCCCTCGATCGCATCATTGTCGAGGTGTCCGGAGAAGTAGCGATGGAGGTAGCGGCCGGGCGACATCACCAATTGACGGTCGAGCTGCGCTTTGGCGGCGTTTTCGGTGAATGCGATCTTGCCGGCCTGCTCGGTCGAGACATGGCAAAAATGTTCATCGTGTCTCGCCTGATACCAGGGTTCGTCGTGCCAGGGCGTGGTCGAATAGGTCCCGTCGGCAAACCGCAGCTTCTCCCGGGTCTGCCAGTCGACGTCACCAATCTCTGCGCCGGCGACCACGATGCGGAACCTGGTATCGGGCGCGCGTTTGAGCAGTTCTTGCCGGGCAGCCTCGGCTTCTTCGAACGAGGACCAGAAATATTGCTGGTCGCCGGTTGGGGCCGGGCAACATTCAATCGTTATCGGCCGCCACTCGGTATCCGAGTACAGGTAGAGAATTTGGAACTGTGCCATGGGCGTGACTCCACGCAGCCGCGTGCAATCGGCACGGGCTGGATTGTCGGATCCGGACCAAAAGGTCCGCCCACTCACTCCCCCTCTCCTCCTCACGCAGACGCGGCATGGAAAAGGGGCCGTGGCGGTTGCCACGACCCCAAAATGTCAGGCGCTATGCTCAGGCCGCTCGCGTGAGGGGCTCTTCCGGGTCAGCTTTGCCGACCTCGCCTGCGGATGCGAGCTCAGGTGTGTGTTCGACTGGATCGCTTGCCTCGATCGCGTGACTGAAGCGCATTACGTCGGGTATCCAGGCGAGTGCCGCGTCGCAGAACTCAGGCTCGACCGGCAACGAGCCGGCGAAGATCTTTTCGGCCGAGCTCGCCAGGTCATGCTTTTTCGACGCGTCATAACGACTGGCGAGCGCTTTCCCGCCGATCGCTTCACGGTGCGCAAGGATCGCCCTCTTGCTGATCCGGTCGAAATAATTGATCGCCGTCGGGCCTGCGACATCGATCTCCAGTTTTGCACCGAGGCGGTCGACCAGCGTCTCGCCCTTGTCACCCGCCGGAACGGCAGCCATCGTCCGAGCGATCAGCCAGCCGAGCCAGGCGGCGCTTCATCGCTCAATGCACAAAATGCATCATAGCGCTCGGCAAGATCGGCGACATTGACCCATGAGCGATCGAGCGCCTCGCCGAGCTTCTCCCATTCTTCGGCGGCAACCGTCCCGCTGCTATAACCGGCGAGCGGCGAAGAGGATGGGAAGATCGTTCATGGTGACGGTCTCCTGGCGGCGCAAGCCCGACCATCAGGCCACTCCCCGCCGC
>CALMPB010000303.1 GCA_937871985.1 uncultured Burkholderiaceae bacterium | reverse complement strand
GAACGCTGCGCGCCATCATATCGGAATGGCTGATCGCGATCGCCGGAATCTGCACGGGGCGTCCGGGTACACGTTGGCGTAGGATTTATCATATGCCGCGTAGCGCGCGGTGCTTGACCAGGTGATGCCGGGCGCTAGCTCGCCGTCGAGCCGGGCTGTCGCGATGTCGGCGGTAACGCGGGCGGAATTAAACCCGGGCAGGCCGAAGAAAGTACCGCGCCCGCCCGGAAGCGGCCTGTTTGCACCGTCCGGAACCCCGATCGAGGGCACGCCACGATCGGCTACGCGCGCGTCCTCGACATGCTCGTAGGCGAGCCCCACCCGCCAGGCTGGGCCGATTTGGGCCAGCAGTTGCGGGTTTACCGCCCAACGGTCACCGCCGAAATAGGCGCGATGATTTTGGAGACGCTCGTAGAACGCATCGACCCGCGCTGCCGCCGTGCGGCCGAGCGGCAAGTTGAGCCCCATGCCTACGTCGGCACCACCAAAACTGCTCACCCCCGCCTGGACCGCTCCCTGTGTCAGCCCGAGTTCGGGACGGACGGTCACACGGTTGATGACCCCGCCACCGCCGCCACGGCCAAACAACAGCGCATTGGCACCTTTGAGCACCTCGACCCGGGAGAGGTTGTAGAGCGGGCGGAAATATTCGACGTCGTCGCGGACGCCGTCGAGAAAAAAGCTCGCGGTCGTCACCTGTCCGCGGATCGCAATCTGGTCTGTATTGCCCTCGCCCTGGCCGATGGTGACGCCAGGCACGTAGCGCAGCACATCGGCAAGGCTGCGTAACGCGCCGTCGGCTATGCGCTCGGCGGTGACCACGCTCACCGCCTGAGGGGTGTCTTTGAGTCGAGTATCTGTCTTAAGCGCGGCGGCGGCGTCAACCTGGTAGAGTCCGTCCCGTTGGCCGGTCACGACGACCAGATCCTGCTCGCCTTTGTCGGTGGCGAGCGCGGTTAGCGGCAGCGCGCCCACAAAGACAAGCAGGAGACGGGGATGGAGCAACGGATGGACCTTTCAAGCTAGGCCAGTGACAGGCACTGCGCGGCACTGTGCTATCGCGAGTGATTAGCAACTGCAAGTGTTATGGCGTCGCGCCGGTGGTCGCATCGCATGCAGGTCGAAGCGCGGCACGTACCAGCCGGATCGTCCATCGCGCGTTCCGACCGCGCTAAAACGGCAGCGGCAATGTCCCCAATTCTCGACCATTGGTTGGATGGGTCCCAAAAACCACAGATCGACGGAAATGGCCGCGCACTTGCGATGGTCATCGGGCTCCGTATTCCCGGGGCCGAGGTGTTCAACCGCCTGCGCTATATCGCGAAGATGGGTGCGCGGTAACGGTGGATACCGAATGATCTGCCGCGGTGAATGGCGGTAAATCGGCAAACACGACGCAGGCTTGCGGCTGGCAGCTTACGTCTGCGACAAATGACCGGGATTCCACTAACTTAAACTTTGTGCTACAGGCGCATCAGAGCAATTAGGTTGCCAAGATTATGTTGGAGGAAGCAGCGCAGAGTACGGGACCGGCTGAGACGATGTCATCCCCGAGAGCGATGGATTGGCTGTGGCGGCCGTGGTACGCGAAACTCTGGTGGGCTCTGACGCTGCTTTACTGGCTCGGCCTCGAAGGCCTGATGCTGCTGCCCGCCGACCACCCGATTTTTCGCTGGTTTGGTCTGATCGAATTCCTAGTCCTGATCTTCAATCCGCTGACGGTGTTGGGCGTGCTTGGCCATGGCTATATGCGCGCCAAAGTTGCCTGCGGCGATTGGGAATATACATCGGGTATGACGACTCAACTCGCGGAGTGGAAAAGGCGCGAGCAACTCGATGCGGAGACCAACCCGGCCGACGTGCGATCTGGTGTGCGTCACTTACGCCACCTTGGGTTGATCAAAGACTGAAGCTACCGATCTCGTCGTTCTTTGAAGGTGGGATCACCGTCACCAAGGCCATGATCTCGATCGGCCCTTAATCGCCCGGTGTTCAAGATCGACGATTGCTCCGCAGAGACGATGGGAGCCGTGATCTGAACCGTCCCGCGGCCGGAATCTGCCTGTTCAAGATATCGGTTTCGCAGTCCGCCGTTCCCAAGCACGCTTGAGCTAAGTTCATTTGTAAATGCTTGCTCAGGCCTCGCCGAACGTGCGGCTACCCTTTCGGCCGAGGCGATTGCCTCGCGAACATTGTAGTTCACGATGTCGATCGACGAATTTGCGGTTACCGCCCATGATCCACGATCACTCGCATTGAGCCCAACACCGCCTGCCAGATTCCCCGATGCTCCTCGCCGTGATTGTCCTTGGCTGTTGCCGCCAGCACTTGATCCACCGCGCGAGACACCGGCACTCAAATCGGCTGAGATACTTTGGCTGTTCGCGGTTTGGTGCTCGGCTGACCGAGACAGCGATTTGCTCCAGCCGGTCTGCGCGATGATGGCGGTGACATCACGTTCCAGAGTGTCCGCGACCTGCGGCTTCAGACGCCAATTGCCCCGTCGATCCATCTCGAACCCGCCACGCAGCCAGTTGGCCATCGCGGCATGCCCTTCTGCCCCTCCGCCAAGAAAATGCTCGATCGTGTCCGGGCCCGCCTGCTTGCCGGCCTCGAACCGCGTACTGGTGTCGTTCCGCGCCGACCGGCTGAACCCGGTGCTGCTGGAGACCAGCAGATCATTGTGCGCGAAGCTCAGCCGGGCGTGCCCGCCATTGGCGACCGCGCCGAGCTGGCTTTCGTTGATCAGGCCGCCCCGCCACATATCTGCGGCGAGGCGCGGCGTGAGGTTGAGGCTGACATCGCCATTCTGATCCATCGCGATCTGTCGCTTTGACATGGTGATGCCGTGGGTCTGCAGCAGCGACTGAATGCGGGAAAGCCGCTCATTGTCGACGATGCGGGTGAGCCGCTGATTGCGCGCGCGATCAGCGACACCGGCGTTGCCACCTTCTGCGAGGTCGATCTGATTGCCGGCGGTGCCGGCGAGCGCGCGGATGAAGGAATCGAGCCGGGCGGCCTCGCGTACCGGCACACCCGCTGCCGCGGCACCTTCGGCGAAGCCGGCATTGTCGGCTTGCCGTCGCTGTTCGCCGATCCGCGCGGCGCTGCGCGCCCCATCGGAGCCTACCTCGCGCTGCGCATCGAGCTTGCCTGAGCGCTCGGCAAAATCATACCCAGCGGTCTCGCGGGTGCGCCCATAGATGCTGGTCCCTTCGCGAGATGCCTCAGCCGTGGCGCCGTCGGCGATGCCGAGCTGCACGGCGGCGCTGTAGCTTTCCATCGCGAGCAGGACCTGGGCCTCGTTGCGCCCGGTTGAACGCGCGAGCCGGCTGATGGCGCTGGATCGCGCTTCGCCGGACAAGGTGTTGATGAAGCCGATCCGGCGACTGGTTTCTTCGACCGATAGCCCGAGCATCTGTGCCGCCTGCCGCTGGCCGTGATTATGGCCGGTGCGGCGCGCCTGTTCGGTTGCGACATTGCCGCGTTCGACCGCGGCGACATGGCTCCCCGCAAAATCGCGCCGGCCTTCCATCGAGCCGACCTGAGTCTCGGCGGCGGTCAAGTCATTGCGCAGCATCTGTTCCTGGCTGAACGCATTGGCGGTGAGCTTGGCGAAGATCGGGTCGGCGCCAGCCTGGGCGATCAGGGTCGACGCCTTGAGCGCCGCATCTTTCGCGTCATAGCCGCCGCGCGCAAAATGCCGTTCGGCGCCCGATTGCATCATGTCATAGGCGCGCTGATCGCCGAACGCCTTCCACTGCACCATATTCTGGGCGAACGCCGCGAACGCGCGCTCGCCTGTCTGGCCTTCGCCAAAATAGCCGGTACCGAGGGCGCGAAGCGCATCCTGCTGCGCGTAGCTGTGGATTGCGCTGGTTGCGGCGTTGGCGCGGACTGCACTCACGGTGGCGGGATTGCTGAGGTCGCGACCGGCGAGGGCAGGAGCAAGACCGCCGAGGTCGCGCGCAGCGTCGGCACGGCCAAGTCCGAACGCAGCCGTGCCGGTTGCCCCGCCGCCATATTCGCCGAGCACCGCGCCCGAAGAAGCAAAGACCCGGTCGAGACCGAACGTACTGCGCTCGCCAAAATCGCCGAAGCTGTTCGCCGACGCCCGGCGGGCGAGCGTGCCGCCCGCCGATGCCTGCGCTTCGAGTGCGGAGGCATAACCTTCGCCGGTCGAGACGGTCGCCGCGGCCGAGCTGCCTTGACCCTGAACGCCGAGCGATCCGGAGGTGAAGGCAGTGAACACATTGCCGCTGAACCGGAACACCGTGAACACGAAGGCGCCGGCTAGCCCTGCGCCAGCGGTTCGGAACGAGCCGAAGATCCCGAGCGCCTTCATTGCCGCCGAGGGTGCGAGCATCCAGGTGCTCGCCGCGACATGGGTGGAGCGCAGTTCGCTGAGCACATCCATCGCCCGTCCGAGGGTTAGCTGGTAAATCCCGGCGTCGATCACGCCCCAGAGCGCGACGAACACGAACAGCCCGAACGCGAAGCTTGCGACCCTCAGGTTGATCGGGGTGAGGATGAACAGAAAGGCGATCGGCATCATCATCAGCATGATCGCGAACACCGCGGCGCGGATCGTCGGCATCCATTCGTTGGCGGT
>CALMPB010000302.1 GCA_937871985.1 uncultured Burkholderiaceae bacterium | reverse complement strand
CTGGTATTGGCGAGGCGGTAGCCAAAGAGCTCGCCCGACTTGGCGCCAAGGTGGTGAGCTGGCTAATTACGACGCTATCATCTTTGGTACGCCGACGCGCTTTGGCAATATGGCGGGACAGATGCGCACGTTTCTCGACCAGACCGGCGGACTGTGGATGAGCGGTGCCCTCGTCGGGAAGATCGGTAGTGTGTTTGCGTCGACGGGTACGCAGCATGGTGGCCAGGAAACCACTATTACGTCGTTCCACAGCACACTCCTGCATCAGGGGATGGTCATCGTGGGTGTGCCTTACACCTGCGCAGGGCTGACCAACATGAGCGAGATCACCGGCGGCACGCCTTATGGCGCGACCACGCTGGCAGGCGCCGACGGCAAACGGCAACCGTCACAAAATGAACTGGATATTGCGCGTTTCCAGGGTAAACACGTCGCTGAACTCGCAATAAAGCTCGCGGGTTAACGCAAGCACGTAGACGGCATATAACGCAAGCACGTAAACGACATATGTTGCAGGACAGCCGCCGAGCTTCTCTGGCCTGTGTAACGCCGGGGCGGATTGCGTCTTTGACAGCCAGCAACAAAGGAGCTCAAGCATGCCAGCTTACGAGCAAAGTGCCATCAACCTCTCGCGCCGAGGAGTGCTGAAACTTGCCGGCGCCGGCCTCGCGGCCACGGCGCTTGCCGCCAGTCCCGTGGCCGCCCAGACGCCGGAGGACGTCAGCAACGTCGATCTCAACCTCGTGCGCAGGGGTACCGACAAGAAACTCGACATCTTCAACATGGACCGGCTGGAAGAGCACGCCAAGCAGATTTATGGGCACGGTACCTACGTGTTCGTGGCCAACGGCTCCGGCAAGCAGTGGACATTGGCCGAAAATCAGCGCTCTTGGGGCGACTACGCATTCGTCCCGCAGCGCATGCGAGGCGTGGTGCGCGACAAGATCGACCTGTCGGTAGATCTGCTCGGGCTGCGCCTGCCGCACCCGTTCATCATTACCCCCTTCGGCAGCCACGGCTTGCACCATCCACTGGCCGAAGTGGCCACAGCGCGCGGCATCGCCAAATCTGGTGGGCTGCTGACCGTTTCGAGCTCGTCCACGGCCAGCATGGAAGACATCGCCAAGGCCAGCGACGGCCCCAAGTGGTTTCAGATCTACTTGACCACTGACGACGGTTTTTCCCGCACAGTGCTGCAGCGTGCCAAGGCGGCGGGTTTCAAGGCTATCGTGCTGACGGTGGATGCTATCGGTCAGGGATCGTCCGACGAATACATGCGCCTGGGCAATCCGCGCCCGTGGCTGCCCTACGGCAACTTCCCGGACGGCAAGCAGCCGGCGTTCAAGACCAACCTGAGCTGGGCCGACGTCGAGATGATCCGCAACGTCACCGGCTTGCCGGTGGTCGTCAAGGGTATCACCCGGCCCGAGGACGCGCGTTCGGCGATAGCGGCTGGCGCTGCGGGGATCCAGGTCTCCAATCACGGTGGGCGGGCGCTCGACGGAACAGCGGCCGGCATCACTGTGCTGCCTTCGATCGCAGAAGAGGTCAAAGGCGAGGTGCCCTTGATTCTTGACAGCGGCATCCGCCGCGGCACTGACGGGTGAAGGCACTGGCGATGGGCGCCAACGCGGTGGCGATCGGCAGGCCGGTCATGTTCGGCTTGGCGTTGGAGGGTGCGAGCGGCGTCGACAGTGTGATCGACTACTTGCACCGCGAAACCGTGAATACACTCCTGCATCTGGGTGCCAATAACCTCGGCGAGCTGCGTAGTGAGCACGTGCGCCCAGCCGCTGCGCCTGGTACCTACGAGCCGCTGAGCGTGGGAGCAGAGCGGCTGGGCTGATGAGACGTCGCGCAACAGGCCTGGACGTGTACGCCCGACACCTGCAGGTGGCTTCCTCGTGCCACCCACCCCAGGCAAAAACGCAAGATCATGAACCATTACTTCCTCTACCACTAGAGAAGAAGCCTCATGAGTAGTTCTGACGACAATAGCGTTACGGGGTCGACCACCAGTTCCGGCGCGCCCGCCGTAAGCGATCGTAACTCTCTGACGGTTGGCCCCGATGGCCCGATCGTTCTGCACGATGTGCATTTCCTCGAGCAGATGGCGCATTTCAACCGCGAAAAGGGGCCGAGCGCCAGCCACACGCCAAGGGCTCCGGCGCGTTCGGTGTACTGCAAATCAGCGAGGATGTTTCGCAGTACACCAAGGCGGCATTGTTCCAGAAAGGCGCGTCCACCGAGATGCTGGCGCGCTTTTCTACCGTAGTCGACGAGCAAGGTAGCCCCGACCTGGCGAAATGTGCGCGGCTTTTCGCTGAAGTTTTATACATCTGAAGGCAACTACGACCTGGTGGGCAACAACACGCCGGTGTTTTTCGTGCGCGACCCGATGAAGTTTCCCCACTTCATCCGCAGCCAAAAGCGTCTGCCAGACTCGGGCTTGCGCGACAACCATATGCAGTGGGACTTCTGGACCAGCAATCCCGAAACGGCGCACCAGGTCACCTACCTGATGGGCGAGCGCGGCCTGCCGCGCACCTGGCGCCAGATGAACGGCTACGGCTCGCACATCTACATGTGGGTCAATGCGGCCGGCGAGAAATTCTGGGTGAAATATCATTTCCACACCCAGCAGGGCATGGCCTTCTTCCGTAATGCCGAAGCCTCGGCCATGACGGACAACGACGCCGACTTCCATCGCCGCGACCTGTTCGAGGCCATCGCCCACGGCGAGTATCCGATGTGGACGCTGGCGGTACAGGTCATGCCCTACGCCGACGCGAAGAACTACCGCTTTAACCCCTTCGATCTGACCAAAACCTGGTCGCACAAGGACTATCCTCTTATCAAGGTCGGCACCATGACCCTGAACCGCAACCCGGAGAACTTCTTCACCCAGATCGAGCAGGCCGCGTTCTCGCCGGGCAACACGATGCCGGGCATCGGCCTGTCACCCGACAAGATGCTGCTGGGCCGCGCGTTCGCCTACAACGACGCGCAGCGCAATCGCATCGGCACCAACTTCCATCAGTTGCCAGACAACCAGCCCAAGGTTCCGGTGAACACTTATCAGTTTGACGGCCAGATGGCCTACGAGCACAGCGGCAGCGCGCCCGTATACGTACCCACAGCGACGGACGGCCATGGGCCGACACCACCGGCCCGGCGGAAGATGGCTGGGAAGCCGACGGCGCGATGGTGCGCAGTGCCTCCACGCTGCACGCCGAGGACGACGACTTCGGCCAGCCTGGTATCCTGGTGCGCGAGGTGTTCAACGACGCACAGCGGGAAGCGCTGGTCGATCAGGTCGCGGGTAGCCTGCTTGGCGGTGTGCGCAGCCCCGTGCTGGAGTGCGCCTTCGACTATTGGAAAAACGTCGACGCCAATGTCGGGCGACGTATCGAAGAGAAGGTGCGCACCAGCACCGTGGCAACGAAGCCGGCTGAAGGCATGGGCGAAGGCTGAAGCCCCTCATCCATCACTCTCCGCGTCGAGGTGAGTGATGGATGGGCTTCAGTTCATGCGCGTGTTCCGGCAGATGGTCGACGACGCCTGGTGCCATGACATCAACGGCGACGGGCGCAAATTGCTGACCGGATCGAACCCTCTCCAGTGGCCTCACGCCCCTGCTACCCCTGGGCGAAGGCCGGGGGTGACAATAACCTTATAGAACCGTCGAGTTCTGGCCAACGATCTGCCAAGTCACAAGCAGCATGCTGCTAGGGGCTGTTGACGTTTCGAGCCAGCCCAACACCAACACCAGCCGGTTATTGGATCTAAGATGAAGGCTCTATCGTTCATTCATCTGGGAGAAAATGTGATGCTCACTCAGAAAACGAAAGATATCGTTAAAACTACCGCTCCAGTGCTTGCCGAGCATGGATCTGCCATTGTTAAGCGCTTCTACGAGCATTTGTTTCTGGCTCATCCAGAGCTAAAGAACCTGTTCAACATGGCTCACCAACAGTAGGGTCAGCAGCAAGAAGCATTGGCACGGGCCGTGTACGCCTACGCGGCGAACATCGAAAATCCGCAGAGCCTAACAGCGGTACTCCGGGGTATTGCGGGTAAGCATGCCAGCCTTGGCGTGCGTCCCGAGCAATACCCCATTGTGGGTGAGCATTTGTTATGGGCCATTAAGGACGTTTTGAAAGAGGCCGCCACGGACGAGATCATTTCCGCCTGGGCACAGGCTTATGGGAGTCTGGCCGATTTGCTCATGGGCATGGAAAGCGAACTGACCGAACATACCGCTGAAGCACTCGGCGGTTGGAGTGGTTGGCGCGAGTTCGTCGTTCGGGAAAAGAATCAGGAAAGTGACGTGATCACTTCCTTCGTCCTGGAGCCAGTTGACGGCCAACCCGTGATTAATTTTGAACCTGGCCAGTACACCAGCGTTGCCGTTCATGTGCCTGCGCTTTGCCTTCAGCAGATCCGTCAATACAGTCTGTCCGACGCGCCCAACGGACGCACCTATCGCATTTCGGTAAAACGTGAAGACGTAGGCGCCAACAAACCAGCAGGGTATGTTTCCAACCTTCTGCACACTCAGATTAAGGTCGACGACCACCTCAAGCTGACGGCCCCCTATGGCAATTTCTACATCGATGTCAACGCAACGACGCCGGTCGTATTGATCAGCGGCGGCGTGGGGGTTACTCCCATGATCAGCATGTTGAAAAGGGTTTTACTGACTCCAGAACGCCAAGTCGTTTTTGTCCATGCTGCGCGCAACAGTTCCGTGCAGGCGATGAGAGAAAAACTACGCAACGCAGCGGCGATCAACTCCAATCTCAAGCTGATCGTTTTTTATGATGAACCCCTCCCCATTGATGTTCAGGGAAAAGACTACGATCACCTCGGCCAAATTGACTTGAGCAACATCAATGTTGACATTCTGTTGCCAGACGCTGATTACTACATCTGTGGACCAATTCCCTTCATGTGTATACAACATGACGTATTGACGAACCTTGGGGTTGACGAAACGCACATCCATTACGAAGTGTTTGGGCCTGACTTATTTGACGCATAGAGTCTCGTCATTTCAGCTACTGGTAAGGCTATGACAGTGAGCGAATCCGCGAATAAATCGAAGCTCAGGGCGCTCGTTTGGTGATCCCGAGAAAGCGCAACTCGATCAAGGGCAATGCCGGGTATCTACCGCTACCGGCAAGTGGTCGAGAACGCCTTTGCGCGTCTGAAACATTACCGGGCTGTGGCGTTTCGGTATGACAAGCTGAAACGAAATTACGAAAGCGTGGTAGCCCTGGCTTGCGGATTTCTCTGGCTAACGATGTGAAACGTCAACAGCCCCTGGTGTGCTGTTTGAAAATAAAGCCTGTGAGGCCATTGCCCCACGGGCTCGCTGTATCTTGTTCACGATATCGTCTCCCTTCGCATTCCAGGCATAGCGGGTGGCAGCGCATTTCGCAGTGCCCGGAACGTGGCAGTCGAGCTATCCAATTCGCGATCAGAGTTGGAGCTACCCCTGCGAAAATCCACCGTGGTGTTGTGAAAGAAGCGTTCAATCATGTTCATCCACTGGCTGGAGGCCGGAGTGAAATGCATGTGGACGCTCTTGTGCTTCTCAAGCCAAGTCTTCACTTTTGGGGGCTTGGGCGTGGCGTAATTGTCCATGAACAGATGCAGCTGAAGATGCTTGGGCGTTTCGCGATTGATCTTTTTGAGAAGCCCCAGCCACTCCTGATGCCGGTGTTGGCGTTCGATGCAGCTGATCAAACGTCTTTGCAGGTTACGTAGGACGGCCTCGCTCGTGGCAGGGCGTTGAGGGTTACAGTTAGTTGGGTCGAGCTCCCCGCTGGCGGAGTGGGGACAACACCAAGGATGTCGATCCAGCAGTCCGAGAGGTTCAGGCGTTCTGCCATGAGGGGTTCTGAGTGAACGCCTCGGCCAGGTAATCAATCATCACCCGCACCTTGGCCGGCGGACGGCGATCTGGCGAGTAGACGGCGTAGATGCCGCCCAAGGCATAGGTCGGATGATCAAGTTGTAGGGCGACCGGTTCACCGCGCTTGAGAGCGTCCGAGACGATGAAATCCGGTTGGTAGATTAACCCCTGTCCGCCCACAGCGGCGGCCAGCAGGGCGTCGCCATTATTGGCGGCAAGATCACCGTTGATCGTCACGCGCACACTACCGTCGCGACCGAAGGCCCATTCCTTACCCCCGGCCCAGGACGACAGGGTGTAGGCCAGGCAATTGTGCTGGGCCAAGTCGGCCACCCGCCGGGGTACGCCGCGTTGGTCGAGATAACTGGGCGCGGCGCAGACGACCTACGCACAATCACCGAGCTTGCGGGCCTGCAGCGGACTGTCGGTCAACTGACCGATGCGGATCGCCAGGTCCCAGCCGCCGTCAAGCAAGTCCACCACGCTGTCGGTCAGCCCCAGTTCGATCTTGAGCGCCGGATGCCGGTGTCTGAAGGCTGGCAGCAACGGCGCAATGAAACGGCTGCCGAATGACAGCGGCATGTTCATGCGCAGCAGTCCGCGGGCATCGACCCGTTGCGAGGTGGCGCTGGCTTCGGCTTCATCGATCTCCGGCAGGATGCGCAGGCAAGCTCCAAGTAATCACTGCCAGCCTCGGTCAGGCTCAGGTGGCGTGTGGTACGGTGCAGCAGTTTGACTCCCAGGTGCGCCTCCAGAGCATCGACATGCTTAGTGGCCATCGCCGACGACATGCCCAGGTACCGGCCCGCAGCGGACAGGCTGCCGGCACTGACGGCACGAGCGAAGATACGCATGCCAGTTACGCGATCGAGCATGTTATCTCACTCTGCGAGTAGGAAGTGAAGGCAGTATTTGGTGGGTTATCTATATAAATTATTCAAGCGATACTCCATGCAGTCAATTAAAACGTGCGGAGAGTGCCCATGACCGCTATCAGCAATACCCGTATGCCGACCCTGTTCGTGCCCCATGGTGCGGGCCCTTGCTTCTTTATGGACTGGAATCCGCCCACCGCCTGGAACCATATGGCGGAGTTCCTGAAGAACGTGGCCAATACCTTGCCCGCGCGCCCTACGGCGATCGTGCTGGTCTCGGCCCACTGGCTGGATCCGGTATTCAGCGTAACCAGCGGCCCGCAGCCGGAGTTGATCTACGACTACCACGGCTTTCCAGAGCATACGTACGAGCTGTGCTATCCGGCTCCTGGTGAACCGCAACTGGCGGCACGCATCGCCGGGCTGCTCGGCCAGGCGCAACAGCCGGCACAGGAAAATCCGCTGCGCGGCTTCGATCACGGTATGTTCATTCCACTGATGCTAATGTTCCCTGACGCCGACATTCCGGTGGTGCAACTGTCGTTGCGCCACGACCTGGACCCGCAGGCACACCTGGATGCCGGTCGTGCGCTGGCAGCGTTGCGCGACGACGGCGTGCTGATCGTCGGCAGCGGCATGAGCTTCCACAACATGCGCGGCTATGGCGACCCACGTTTCGGGCCGATCTCCGAGGAGTTCGACCGCTGGCTGGTACAGGCTGTCGAATCCATACCGCAGCAACGCGAGCAGGCCTTGGCCGATTGGGTGCAGGCACCTTCAGCGCGGCTGTGCCATCCACCGCGCGCCGAGGAACATCTGCTGCCGCTGATGCTGGTCGCCGGTGCGGCGGGCGAGAGCGCTGGCCAATGCATCTTTACCGACCGGGTGATGGAAACCACGCTGTCG
>CALMPB010000301.1 GCA_937871985.1 uncultured Burkholderiaceae bacterium | reverse complement strand
AATCAGATGATGCTGGGCGTGTCGATTCCCTTGCCTTTTTTCGACCGAAATCAGGGAAATGTCTATGAAGCCTCGATGCTGGCCTACAAGAGTCGAGACGACTATCGAGGCTTAAAGGTTCGTCTGCAGACACAACTACAACGAGCCGCCAGCGAATTCGACATTGCCAAAAGTACCACGCAGAGATTCGAGTCCGAGATTCTGCCGAGTGCCAACACGGCGTTCGACAGAGCCAGAAAAGGATTTGAAGCGGGGAAGTTCGGCTTTATCGAGGTACTGGATGCGCAACGGACATTGTTTCGAGCGCGTGTTCGACACTTGTCCGCGCGGTCGGATGCGTATCAAGCCCTTGCACTAATAGACCGTATTCTAGGACGTGACTCACTATGAAAAACACATCAAACAACGCAGCTTCGGGCGGCCGTACCAGGCAGGTCGTTTTAATTGCCGTTATTGTCGTCATCGGCGTGCTACTGAGCACGCTGATCCTCGCGGGGACGGTGTCCGAAAGCAGCGACTCAGATCAGGGTGAACGCACCCAGGCGTCGGAACAAACAGACAACAAACCAGACGACAAGGAGGCCGGACATGCTCACGAGAGTAGCGAGACACCCGCCAACAAAGAGCAGCACGAGCGCGAGGTGACCTTCACCGAAGCCCAGATTCAGGCTGCAGGAATCACCATGGCTGTGGCAGGACCAGCGCGCCTTCAAGACGCCACCCAGTTGCCCGGCGAAATCGTCTTTAACGCCGACCGCACTGCGCAGCTCGTCCCGCGTCTTGCTGGCGTCGTCCAGGCTGTCAAAGCCAATCTCGGGCAAGAGGTCAAGCAGGGCGAGGTATTGGCCATAATAGCCAGCCCTGAGCTGTCCGAGCGACGCAGCACGTTGAGTGCCGCGCAAAAGCGTCTGACCCTGGCCCGGACTACCTACGAGCGCGAACGGCTGCTATGGAAGGAGAAAGTTTCTGCCGAGCAGGATTACCTCCAAGCGCGCCAGCAATTGCAGGAGGCGCAGATCGGCGTGGCCAATGCACTGGAGCAGCTCCAGGCGCTCGGGACTGACGCGGGCAAGCCGGGAAGCTTCAACCGCCTCGAAGTGCGCGCGCCGTTTGATGGCATGATCGTCGAAAAGAATATTGCGCTTGGAGAGACGGTTAGCGCTGATGCATCAATCTTTAAGATTTCTGATCTCTCAACGGTGTGGGCAGACATTATTGTGCCCGCTGAGAAACTGGGCGCAGTTCGAGTTGGCAGCAAAGCCATCGTGCAGACTACCGCCTTTAACTCTCAGGCACAGGGCACCGTTTCTTATGTCGGCTCGCTGCTAGGCCAGCAAAGCCGCGCAGCCACGGCCCGGGTTAGTTTGTCCAATCCCAGCGGGAGCTGGCGGCCAGGTTTATTCGTCAACGTCCAAGTGCTCTCAGGTGAAGCCGAGGTTCCGGTGGCGGTCGAGCCCGAGGCCGTTCACACCTTGGAGCAAGAGTCTGTCGTGTTTGTGCGACATGATGACGAGTTTGTCGCTCAAGCTGTGAAGATTGGGCGTCGCGATGCCAAGGCAGTGGAGATTCTCGAAGGACTGAAGGCTGATGCACGCTACGCCGTGAAGAACAGCTTTGTCATTAAATCCGAGTTAGGCAAGAGCAGTGCCTCGCATAGCCACTGACCAGAGGAAAATTCATGTTCGAACGCATCATTCGTTTTTCAATCGAGCAGCGCTGGTTGATCATACTGGCCGTGCTCGGGATGGCTGCGCTGGGTATCTACAACTACCAGCGCCTTCCCATCGACGCCGTGCCCGATATCACCAATGTGCAGGTACAGATCAACACCGCGGCTTCGGGCTACTCACCCCTGGAGGTCGAACAACGCATTACCTATCCACTTGAAACCGTGATGGCTGGTATCCCGAAGCTGGAGCAGACCCGCTCGCTCTCACGCTACGGGCTATCCCAAATAACCGTGATCTTTAAGGAAGGTACCGACATCTATTTCGCTCGCCAGTTGGTGAACGAGAGGCTGCAAGGGGCCAAGGATCAGCTTCCGGTTGGCATTACACCGACACTAGGCCCGATCTCTACCGGCCTTGGTGAGATCTATTTCTGGACAGTGGAAGCGGACGACGGTGCGCTCAAGCCAGACGGTACACCGTATACGCCAACGGACTTGCGCGAAATTCAGGACTGGATAATAAAGCCTCAATTGCGCAATGTTCCTGGCGTGACCGAGATCAATACAATTGGGGGGTACGCCAAAGAGTATCTGATCGCACCAGATCCGGGAAAGCTGCGCTCTTTCGGTCTTACCTTGCAAGCTCTGATCGAGGCGGTGGAACGGAACAACAGTAACGTCGGGGCCGGCTACATCGAACGCC
>CALMPB010000300.1 GCA_937871985.1 uncultured Burkholderiaceae bacterium | reverse complement strand
TCGGGCAAATCGGTCGGCATCAACGCCATGATCCTGTCCTTGCTGTACAAGGCCGATGCCTCGCAAACCCGCCTCATCCTCATCGACCCCAAGATGCTCGAAATGAGCATCTACGAAGGCATCCCGCATCTGCTGGCCCCGGTGGTCACCGACATGCGGCATGCGGCCAACGCACTCAACTGGTGCGTGGGCGAAATGGAAAAACGCTATCGCCTGATGAGCAAGATGGGGGTGCGCAACCTGGCGGGCTACAACACCAAGATACGCGAGGCCATCAAGCGCGAAGAACCCATCCCCAATCCGTTCTCGCTCACACCCGACGCGCCCGAGCCGCTGTCCACGCTGCCCACCATCGTCGTGGTCATCGACGAGCTTGCCGACCTGATGATGGTGGTAGGCAAGAAAATCGAAGAGCTCATCGCCCGTCTCGCGCAAAAGGCGCGGGCCGCGGGCATACACCTCATCCTGGCCACGCAGCGTCCCAGCGTCGATGTCATCACCGGGCTGATCAAGGCCAACATTCCCACCCGCATCGCTTTCCAGGTGTCGTCCAAGATCGACTCGCGTACCATCCTGGATCAAATGGGGGCTGAAACCCTGCTGGGGCAGGGCGATATGCTGTACATGCCCCCGGGCACCGGCCTGCCGGTGCGGGTGCATGGCGCTTTCGTCAGCGACGACGAAGTCCATCGCGTGGTCGAATGCCTGAAAGAGCAGGGCGAGCCCAATTACGTGGAAGGACTGCTCGAAGGCGCGCTGGAAGGCGAAACCGGCGATGGCGTGGGCAGCGTGACCGGTTTCACCGATGCCGAGTCCGACCCTTTATACGACCAGGCCGTCGAAGTCATCCTGAAAAATCGCCGGGCCTCCATTTCATCGGTGCAGCGCCATTTGCGCATCGGCTACAACCGTGCGGCGCGGCTGCTCGAGCAAATGGAGCAGGCCGGCCTGGTGTCGGCCATGCAATCCAATGGCAATCGTGAAATCCTCGTTCCAGCCGGAGAATCTTCCAGTGTGGATTAAGCATTATGCGGCCGCCGCCTTGCTGGCGGCCAGCCCCGTCGTTGCGTGGTCGGCCGATGCGCCGGCGCAGTTGCACCAGTTCATCGCCAAGGTTTCGTCGGCAACCGGCAGCTTCACCCAGCAGACCATGGTTCGCGACGGCCGGGGCAAGCCGGCCCAGTCGGGGCAGTTTTCATTCCAGCGCCCGGGCAAGTTCAAGTGGGCGGTCAAGAAGCCCTACGAGCAGCTCGTGGTGTCGGACGGCGCTACCGTGTATCAATACGATCCCGACCTGGCCCAGGTCACGGAGCGGCCCGTCGACAAGTCCATAGGTTCCTCGCCCGCCGCGGTTCTGTTCGGCTCGGGGGCGCTGGAAGACTCCTTCAATGTCAGCGCCTTGCCCGACAACGACGGCTTGCAGTGGCTGCGCGCCAAGCCGCGCAGCGCCGATGCCGGTTTTTCCTATGTGGACATCGGCTTTCGCAACGATTTGCCCGCCCGCCTCGTGCTGCTCGATTCCTTCGGTCAGACCACCCGCATCGACCTGGACGGCATCAAGGCCAACCCGCCTTTGCCAGCCGGTGAATTCAAGTTCGTGCCGCCCAAAGGGGTGGACGTCGTCAAGATGAAATAGGCCATTGTGCAGAAGTCCCAGGATCTCTTCGCCAATTCCGCCGCCACGCTGGCCCATACTCCGTTGGCGGAGCGTCTGCGCCCCAGGACCCTGGATGAAGTGGTTGGCCAGGCTCATTTGCTGGGGCCCGGCAAGCCGCTGCGTGTGGCTTTCGATTCGGGGCGCCCGCACTCCATGATCTTCTGGGGGCCGCCGGGCGTGGGAAAGACCACGCTGGCGCGCCTGATGGCCGATGGGTTCGACGCGCAGTTCCTGGCCATTTCGGCGGTGCTGGGGGGCGTGAAGGACATTCGCGATGCGGTCGCCGCCGCCCAGGTGGCGCAAGGTCAGGGCCGCCGCACCATTCTGTTCGTCGACGAGGTGCACCGCTTCAACAAGGCGCAGCAGGATGCCTTTCTGCCTTATGTGGAAAGCGGGCTGTTCACCTTCATCGGAGCGACCACCGAGAATCCTTCGTTCGAAGTCAATTCGGCCCTGCTGTCGCGCGCCCGCGTGTACGTGCTGGAATCCATCGCGCAAGAAGACCTGCTGGCCCTTATTGGCCGGGCGATGCTCATACTCAATGCCACGCCCGATGCCGCGCCCTTGAGCTTCGACGCCGATGCGCAGGCGCAGTTGGCGGCCTGGGCCGACGGCGATGCGCGCCGCCTGATCAACGCGGTGGAAGTGGTGGCTGAATCGGCCCGCAATGCGCAGCGCGAGCTCATCGATTCCGAATGGCTGGAAACCTCCCTGTCGCAAAACCTGCGGCGTTTCGACAAGGGCGGCGACGCCTTCTACGATCAGATCAGCGCCCTGCACAAAGCGGTGCGCGGCTCGGATCCGGATGCCTCGCTGTACTGGTTCGCGCGCATGCTGGACGGTGGCGTCGATCCCCGCTACCTGTCGCGCCGCATCGTGCGCATGGCGGTCGAAGATATCGGCCTGGCCGACCCGCGCGCCACCGAGCTGGCGTTGAACGGCGCCGACATCTACGAGCGCCTCGGTTCGCCCGAAGGCGAGCTGGCCTTGGCGCAAGCGGTGGTATACCTGGCATGCGCCGCCAAATCCAATGCCGTCTACAACGCCTACAAGGCGGCCAAGTCGTATGTACAGGAGCATGGCAGCGCACCCGTGCCCATGCATCTGCGCAACGCACCGACCAAGCTCATGAAAGAATTGGGACATGGCAAGGCGTACCGGTATGCGCATGACGAGCCCCACGGCTATGCCGCGGGGGAAAACTATTTCCCCGATGGCTTGCGCGCCAGGTTCTACCGTCCGACAGATCGCGGGCTGGAAGGTAAAATCGCGGACAAACTGGCTTTTCTTCGCGATCTGGACAAGCAAAGCAAATCCTGACGACGGCCCGGCTTGCCAAGGGAACGTGGCAACGTTCGGCAAGATTGCGCGATTCGGGCCGAGGCGGAAAACCCAGGGCAAAACGGTGTCCGCGCGGCGTCGATCGAATTTTTATTTTCATTTTTCTGGTGGATTATGTTAGACCCCAATCAGTTGCGTAAAGACATTACGACCGTTGTGAATGCGCTGGCGCGCCGGAGCATCGCATTCGATACCGAAAGGTTCGGCCAGCTCGAAGCCCGCCGCAAGGCCCTCCAGGTCGAGACCGAAACCTTGCAGGCCCGCCGCAACGCCATTTCCAAGCTGATAGGCCAACTCAAGTCCAAGGGCGAGGACGCCGCGGCCGAGATGGCCGAGTCGCAAGCCATCCCGGCCCGCCTCAAAGAGCTGGAGCACGACCTGGCCGAAGTCCAGGGCGAGCTCAATGCCTGGCTCATGACCATTCCGAACCTGCCGCACGACAGCGTGCCCGATGGCGCTTCCAGCGACGACAACGTCGAAGTGCGGCGCTGGCTGCCGCCGGGCATGGCGACCGACGCGCAGGGCAATCCCCGGCCTTTCGCCTTCGAACCCAAAGACCATGTAGCCCTGGGCGAGCCCATCGGCCTGGACTTCGAGACGGCGCGCAAGCTTTCCGGCTCGCGCTTCATGATGCTGCGCGGCCCTATTGCCCGGCTGCATCGCGCGCTGGCCCAGTTCATGCTGGATCTGCAGACCGGCGAACACGGCTATCAAGAATGCTACACGCCGTATATCGTCAACGGCTCCACCCTGTTCGGCACCGGCCAGTTGCCCAAGTTCAAGGACGACATGTTCTGGGTGACCAAGGGCGGCGACGACGAGCCGGCTTTGGACGAGCAGGGCAATGCCATACCGCACGAAGACCTGTACCTGATTTCCACTGCGGAAATCACCCTGGCGGGCTCCATGCGCGACACCATCACGGCCCAGTCCGACCTGCCCATAAGGCTTACCGCCCATACGCCGTGCTTCCGTTCTGAAGCGGGCAGCGGCGGACGGGACGTGCGCGGCATGATCCGCCAACACCAGTTCGACAAGGTCGAAATGGTGCAAATCGTGCATCCCGACTCGTCGTACCAGGTGCTGGAAGAAATGGTCGTGCATGCCGAAACAGTGCTGCAGCGCCTGGGCATCGCCTATCGCGTCGTGCTGCTGTGCGGCGGCGACATGGGGTTTGGGTCTTCCAAGACCTACGACCTGGAAGTATGGCTGCCCGCCCAGAATACCTGGCGCGAAATTTCTTCGGTCTCCAATTGCGAAGCCTTCCAGGCACGCCGCATGCAGGCTCGCTACCGCCCCGAAAAGGGCAAGCCGGAATACCTGCATACGCTCAATGGTTCGGGCCTGGCCGTAGGCCGCGCCCTGGTGGCGGTGCTGGAAAACTATCAACAGGAAGACGGCAGCATCGTCGTGCCCGAGGTTCTGCGCCCTTACATGGGCGGGCTGCAGCAGCTTAAAGCCTGATCCCCCTTTGCCTATCCGCCCCTCCAAGGCGAAGCCGCCCGGGGCGGTAAAAAAAAGGCCGTGAAAACGGCCTTTAAGTTGCTGCTCATCCCAAGGAGATTGGGTCGGTCAACGATGGTGAGGGTCGCGTCGCCAGTCGCGGCGAGGACCACGATATTCGCGGAAGCCTTCGCGGTAGTAGCGAGGGCCATAGACGGGCACAGGCGTGTAGTAGCGGTGACGGGGCACGACCACGACAGGCGCGGGGGCATACACCACCGGCGGCGGCGCCACATAGACGGGCGGCGGCGGAACATAATACCCGGGGCCGCCAATGACAACGCCTGGCACGCCGATAGAAATGCCGACGTCGACACGGGCCATCGCGGCGCTCGATCCAAGTAGCGCCAAGGCGGCAGCCCCTGCAATAAGTAGACGTTTCATGTTTACACCTGTTTGAATGAAAACTGACAATGCCATTGTCTCCGAGATTCCAGCGGTAAACGTAAACCCACCCCTCGCAAAAGCATCCAAAAGCAACAAATGAACGGGGCTTGGGCCGGTCATTTACATTTGTTTGCGTTTTGTGGCGCGCAATGCACATCATGAAGACGCTAGCGCGGCCAGATCTCCTGCTCCAGGGCGAACTGCTCGACGATTTCGGTCACCAGATACCGGCGGTGCTCGGGCAGGCTGCGGATGCGCAGCATCAGCGCGATTTCCTCCTGGGTCAGGGCTGGGAGGCTTAGTTCCGGTTCGCGCGAGCGAAGCGCCAGGGGAGGCGCCTGGGTTTTTTCGCCGATGCCGTAGCGCAGCCATTGGGCCGATACGTTCAGCCAACCCGCCAGCGTTTCTATTTTGTCCATGGTGGGACGGCTTTTTCCCGTCAGCCATTTCTGGGCGGCTTGCGCCGTGACGGATTCTCCGGAATGGCGCAGATTGAATTGCAACGCAAGCTCCGCCGCCGTTTCCACTTTCTTGTGGCTACGCTTGAGCGCCTGTTTCAGGCGGATGGCAAAAGCTTGTTTTTCGTCCAGATTCGGCATGGACGAAGTTTGCTATAAGCGCGCTGTCAATTGAAAACTATCTGGTTGTTGTAATATACCGATAAGTTCTTTATTTAAGATATTTTTCAGTTGGCCGGGCAAACACCGGCGCCGGCGCAAAACCTCTTTTTTGCCCGGCGGGTGCGTGCTTTCGTCAGGAGGTTGCGGCGTCGTTTGCACGGCGTCTGACGTTGAAGAGGCCGGCGGCCAACGCCGGCTCGAATCCGGGCTATGGTGGATTGAGGCGTAAATACAGGATGACATGTGAACGATACAAACGAGGCGGTTGCGCGGCGTTCGCCGTTGCGTGGCGATGGCAAAGTCAGCCTGGTCGAGCTGTTCCGCGTCATCCGGCGCGGGAAGCTGGCGATAGCGGCGGCTACGCTGCTGGGGGCATCGGTAGCATTCATCTATGCATTCACGGCAACTGAAGTATGGGTCTCGGTCGCGTATGTCGCAGCGCCCAGGGTCGAGCATTTCAAGGCTTGCCTGGAGCGGCACCGGGCGTTTGCCCGGGTTACGGGCGAGGGGGTGGTCAACGTATCCGCGCTTGCCAGCAAGCTGTTCAATGATTTCATTGCGCTCAGCGTCACCGAAGGCGTCAAACAAGAGTTCATCGAGGGCAGTGCGTACTATAAAAACCTGATCCGGGGCATGGACGCCGCCGACGCGGGCCAGGTGCTGCAGCATGTGGTTGACGGCCTGCGCGTCAAGACGCCCGATGGAAGCGATATTTCTCCGCATGTCAGCCTGTCTTTCATGGCGAATACCGCGGCCGATGCCAAGAGTATTTTGGGCGATTACATCGAGTTCGTGAACAAACGGGCCTTGGCGCTTGTCGGCGACGAGTTCGGCGATCGGTTGCGGGCCAGTGTCCTGAGGCGTCAAGCCGAGCTGGACAGCCTTGAGTTCAAGCAGGAAAGCGAGCGTAAAAGCTACGTCGCAGAGCTGAAGGCGGCGCTTTCGACGGCGCGCAGGGCCGGCCTGAAAGATTATGTGGGCGGACGGAACATTCCCGACAGCGCCGTCGTTGAACTGCTCAGCATGAATCGTTTGGCCGTGCTGGGGGAAAAATACCTTTCCGCCGAGCTTCGCACGGCCGAGGAATCCCCCCTGCGATTTCCGCCGCGGTATTACGAAGTCAAGCGGGAACTGCAGTTGCTGGAGCCTTTGCTCGACTATCGGGCCGCGGGGCTATCGTACAGCTACAGCTATCGGCTGCCGCCGAGCCTGCCTCTTGGCCGGCAAGGGCCTGAAAGAGCGCTTATCGTCGTACTGGGCCTGTTGTCGGGGGGGATGCTGGGCTGCGGCTGGGTGCTGGTTGCGGCGGTGCTGCGCAAATCCAGGGCGCTGGAGCTTGTCCAGCCGGCTTTGAGGGAACACGCCGCCTAGCCCGATTCCATTGCCCGGGCAATCGCGGCTGCGCGAGCGAAGTGCGGGCACGGCCGGCAACCATGGCTTTCGCTTCATGATTGCCGGGCCGGCAATATTGCGCCGGTTATTTGCGCAGCGGGATCTGGATCAGGGTCTTGAGCTGCTCAGGAGTCAGCGGCTTGCTCAGTACCTTGAAGGCCATGCCGTCGGCCATCAGGAGATCCACGCCCGAGATTTTGTCGGGATCGACCAGGCTTTTGGGGAAGAATTCATCCCGTACCTTGCGGGCGGTATCCATATCGACCTTGGCGAACTTGGCATAGGCGGCCAGTGCGTCGTCGCTGGAGTACATCCAGTCTATGGTTTCCCGGTAGGCCGCCATGAAGCGGTCGAGCGCGTCGCGCTTTTTCTCCAGCACAGAGGCATTGGCGACCAGGGTCCGGATCGATTCGTTGTGGATTTCCTGGATGTCGTTGGCGCGGGCGACGATGCGGATCTTGTTTTCCTTCATGGCCTGAAAACCAAAGGGCGGGGCCGACCAGCCCACATTGACCTGGCCGCTCATCACCTGCGTGAACGTGGACGAGGGGCTGCCTGTTGCCACGAGCTTGGACTTCAAGTTGTAGGCCTTGAGGAACCCAAGCGCCACGCTATTGGTCGACGAGCCGTGGGTGGAGTAGGCGATGGTGGTGTCGGGGGTGGCGTCCTTGATGGTCTTTATCGGGGAGTCCGAGCGCACGTACCAGAAATCCGCCGCGCCGGTCGCTTCCGAGCCGATGATGCGAATGGGCGCGCCCTTGACGAATGCGGCCATGACGCTGGTGGTGCCGGTGGCCGAGCCGATATCGACGCTGTTCGAAATGACGGCCTGCATGGTTTCGCCGCTGCCCTGGGTATACAGCATATCCAGGACGATGCCGTGCTTTTTGAAGATGCCGGCTTCGGTGCCCAGCTGCGCGATGGCGGTATCCCAGTTGCCGCGCTGGCCCATGGCGATTTTCAAAGTGTCCGCCGCCGTGGCGGGGGCGCATGCGGCGAAGGATGCGGCCAGCGTGATGCCGGCCAGAAGGTGGTGGATTGTTTTCATCGTTTGTCTCCTGTTTTGAAGGTGATGCGGCTTTATTCCCTGCGGGATCTTTTTTTTCCGGCAAATCGGCTGAACATGCTGTTGACTGCGACAGCGATGGCAAAAATGGCGATCAGCAAGGCGTACATGCCCGGCATGTCGAAACGCTGATAATGCTGGATGACCAGAAACCCCAGCCCCTGGTTGGAAAGTTTGGTTTCGGCCAGCAGCACCATGATGACGGACACACCGAAGCCCAGGCGCATGCCGTTGACGATGGGTTCGCGCATGGCCGGCAGGTAGATGCGGGTGATCATTTGCAGCGGCGTGGCGCGCAGGCTGCGGCCAACCCGTACCAGAATCGGCGGGATCCGGCGCATGCCGGTGGCAACGGCCAGCGCCACCGGGAAAAAGCTGGACAATACGCCCAGTGCTATCTTCGAGCCGGGGCCCACGCCGAACCACAGGATCATCAGCGGAAAGAAAATGATCTTGGGAGTCGGCCCCAGGTAATAAAGATAGCGCTCGAAGGCGCGTTGCAGGTAGCGGCTGCCTCCCAGCAGCATGCCGCCCGCCAGCCCCGTTGCGCCGCCCAGGATCGTGGCCAGTATGATTTCGCCGGCGGTGGCCCAAAGATTGCTGTAGAACTCGGGGTCGATGATCAGGTGATACAAGGCGGCCGCCACGGCGGGCAGCCCGGGCACTACGTCTCGGTACAGCAGGCCCGACATGGCCAGCAGTTGCCAGGCCGCAAGGATGACGATGATCAGCCCCAGGCGCAGCATCAGGACGTTGCGGCGCAAAGCAAGGGCGGATGAGGGTTTCATGAGCCCGGACGCAGCCATTTTTCTATCCTTTCCATAATGATGAAAACGACGACACTGACCAGCACGACGAAGCAGATCGCGGCATAGGTGCCCGGAAGGTCGTAGCGTTCGGCCAGTTCATTGATGAGCGGGCCGAGTCCGCCGAAATTGATCAGGAATTCGACGCCCACCACATTGATCAGAGCAAAGATGAGCCCGATGCGCAGGCCCGAGAAAATACTGGGCAGGGCGGCGGGGAACATGATCTTCCAGAACAATTGCCACTGCGTCAGGCGAAAGCTGCGCCCGGTGGCGATGAGCGCGCGCGGAATGGCATCCAGGCCTTCGATGGTAAGCAGGACGACGGGCGGCAGGCCGGAAAGCACGCCGATGGCGATGATGGTCCAGGGGCTGCGCCCGAAGATCACCAGGAACAGCGGGTAGGCCAGCACGATGGGCGCCGCGGCCAATGCGGCAACCCAGGTTTCGATGGACTTGCGCCAGACCAGATGGCCTTGCAGCAAGGTGCCGAAGGGGATGCCTATGGCCGCCACCAGCAGCGCCGCCGTGCCGGCTTCTCCGGCCGTGACCAGGAAGCGGTGCAATACGTTTTCTTCCAGGATGATGCGCTGGAAGGCCAGCAGCACTTCGGACGGCCTGGGCATCAGGTAGGGATTGATGACGGCCGTGCGCACCAGGATTTCAACGATGACGACAAGCAGCAGCAATACCAGGGCGCCGGTCAGCTCCGGGCCGTATTGGCTGCGTAACGTGCGGTGTCGCGACATCTCAGGCTCCTTGCCGCGAGTGGCTTTCGGCTTCCTGCATGCCGCGGCTGGCCTCTTCGCGCAGATCCGCCCAGATTTCCGCGACGTACCGGCCGAATACGTCGCTGCTCAGCATTTCGGAGGTGCGGGGGCGGGGCAGATCGATAGGCACGATGCGCTTGATGCGGCCGGGCCGGTAGGTCATGATGAGAACGCGATCGGAAAGCTGCACCGCTTCGGTGATGTTGTGGGTGATCAGCAGCACCGTTTGCTTGAGTTCCTGCTGTATTTGCAGAACCTTGTCGCCCAGCAGCAGCCGGGTCTGTTCGTCCAGCGCCGCGAACGGCTCGTCCATCAACAGCAGTTTGGGTTCGTGGGCCAGGGTGCGCGCAATCGAAACCCGCTGGCGCATGCCGCCCGAAAGCTCGGTGGGGTAGCGGCGTTCGAAGCCGGCCAGGCCGACCAGGCGGACGAACTGCTGCGCTTTTTCCAGGCGCTCGTTCTTGGGCACGCCCTGCAGCTCCAGCGGGAACGCCACGTTTTCGAGTACGGTGCGCCAGGGGAATGTGGCGTCTTCCTGAAACACCATGCCGATGGCGGGATGAGGCCCGTCGATGGGTTCTCCTTCGATGCGGATGCTGCCTTCTCCCATCGGCAGCAGCCCGCCGATAAGATTGAACAAGGTGGATTTGCCGCAGCCGGAGGGCCCGATGACCGATACGAATTCGTTTTCATTGACGGAGAACGAAATATCATCGACGGCAATGACCGAACCTTCGGCCGTATCGAAATGCCTGCCAACTTTATCGGCCACCAGAATGGGTTTGTCACGGGTGTCGGTGGCGGGTGAAGCGGGCGCGGGTTGTCCTGTCACGAGTCGTTCCTCTGTGTAAAGGTGGAGGTGTGAGCGATGCCGCCGATAAGGGCGGTGCCGGGGCCGAGGCCATTGGAGATTGCTCGGCCGCGCTCGGCGCAAGGCCGGGCGCGCGTCGAGGGCGAGGCCGCAGGCGTGGTGTTTGGGTGATTGATGCTGCAGGGTTGCTGCATGGGGCGGCTACAGTGCTAGGGATTCCACTGAGCAAAGCCCCGCCATGACAGGGATGGTGGCCGGTCGGAACCGGCCGGGAAACTCCGGCGATCGCCACGGCTGATGGCGGCGTACGGCGTGTTCTTCATTCGTATAGTCTCCTCTTTGTAGAGTGGCGCCAGCGGCCGGATCCGACGTATCGGCCCGATTCTCTGTCTGGACGCTTGCGTCAACTATAGCGCCGAATGCCCCGGATTTGGGAAAAAAATACCGTGCTCAAAATAATAATCCGCTCTGATAAGCAAGCGGTTGACGAAAACGACGGGCATGACGCACAAGCCCCCGGTGTTACGCGGGGGCTTGTGCGTGGCGCGGCTTGATGCCGCAAAGCGCGGGATTGGCGCCTGGTCTTAGCGAGAGAGTACCGCCGATACCGAGGCCTCGCTGGTCAGCATCAGGAACGTCAGGGTTTCGTACAGATAAAGGCGCACTACCTTGTCAGTGTGGCTTTGGTAGCCGATGGACAGATCCTGGCCAAGGTGCAGCTCGAAGTCGCCGCCGCGCGTGGACAATACGCAGCCGCCATCGATGGCCGGCGCCCAGATGATCTCGCCATTGACGATGCGCTTGATATGCTCCATGACGGGGTAGCCCTGGTCGTTGGTTTCGCTGAGCGCGGTATAGGCGTCGGCGCCCAGCAGTACCGAATAAGGGCCGTCCACGCCGGCCAGCCGCAGTTGCTCGAGCGCATTGCTGATGGCGGCCGGATAGTGGGTGGTGTCGGTCGGCAGCTTGACTTGGGGGTTCGACGAGCCTTCGCGGATACCCGTGATGCCCGCCGCTTTATAGCCGTTGAAGATCGCGCGGTCTTCGGCGTAGGCAAGCTTCTTTGTCGCGTCTTTCGCGGGTTGCCAGTCGGAGTCGTTCGAGCCGCGCTCGACATCGTCGATGGCGTCGCGCTGCAGTTCGAAGGGGACGGTCAGTTCGACGATGGACTTGACTTCGCGCAGCTTCGCATTGACGCCGTCCTGTGGCGCCGCGATGGCGCGCCGGTGTCCGGTGCCCACGCTGGACAGAACGGTTCCGCCGGGCTCCTTGACATCCACCACGCGCCGGCCCGCGACCGAACGCTTGAAGGTGCGCGCCACTTCTTCTTCGATTTGCGACCAGGCGGAGCTGGAGATCGGGGCGAGGTCACGGTGCAGATTATTCATGTTGCGGGATTCCTTTAAGAGAGCCGATGTTCAGCGATCCGGGGTTGCGCGGTTCGCCGGGCGAAGAGGGAGTGGATGGGGCGGCGGGTTGCGGATTGCCGCCCGCCAGGGCTTCCAGCAAGTCGGCCGACGGGACGAAAAAGAGGCCTCCGGTGACGGCCCGGCTGAAGTCGAGCAGCCGGTCGTAGTTGCCCGGGGGCCTGCCGATGAACATGTTCTCGAGCATTTGCTCGATGGGCGCGGGCGAGCTTGCGTAGCCGATGAAGTACGTGCCGAATTCTCCGGAGCCAGGGCGGCCGAAGGGCATGTTGTCGCGCAGGATCTGGATTTCCTGGCCGTTCTCGACCAGCGTGGTCAGCGAGCTGTGCGACGAGGACGGTTTGACGGCTTCGTCGAGCTCGATGTCGGACAGCTTGGTGCGGCCGATGATGCCCTCTTGCGTTTCGACGGGCAGCGCATTCCAGCCGGCCATGTCGTGCAAGTATTTTTGCACGATCACATAGCCGCCGCTCGCGAATGCCGGATCTTCGTCGCCGATGAGGGTGGAGTCGAAGGCCGCGCGGCCTGCCGGGTTCTCGGTGCCGTCGACGAAGCCCACCATGCTGCGCTGGTCGAAATAGCGAAAGCCGTGGACCTCGTCCACCACGGAAATCGCGTCGCCGAGCCGGCCCACGAGTTGCGTGGCGAGCTCGAAGCAAAGATCCATGTGGTCGGCGCGGATGTGCAGCAGAATATCGCCGGGCGTTGCGACCGCAACCCGGTCGCCCGAGCCGACCTCGCGAAACGGATGCAGTTCAGCCGGGCGTGGATCGCCGAACAGCGTGTCCCATGCGGCGGAGCCAAAGCCGCAGACACAGGACAAATTGCCGTCGGGAACGCGCTTGCCGACCGAGCGGACGAGCGCGGCGACATCGCCGCACCAGGCGCGCACGGCCTCGGCGGCGCTGGCATCGGGGTTGAGTGTGGCAACGATGAATATCGCACTGCGCGTTGCCGGGCCGACTATGGCTTGGGGTTCTGGAGTGGAATCAGGCATTGGATCGAGTGTTATGGGTTTGTTTTGCGGTTTCCGATAATGATAGGACAAAATCGCCTGATGCGAGATGGCCGCTCCTTGCCGCGCCAACAAAAAAGCCGAACCTCATTCCGACCCCCAAATCCATTCGGGCGGGAATCGGTGTCCCCGCGGGTAAGCTCCACCTTGGGCGATTCGACATCGCGTAAGGCGACTCGTTCCCTACTAGAACCGATAGCTGACTCCCGCTTGCACGGCTTGCGCGTGCACATTTCCCGTAGGCAGTACGGCATCATAGCGCGCATACAGCGATGCCGTCTTGCCCAGCGGCATGCTGACTCCCAGGCCGGCGGTGACCAGGCTCCGTGAATCGCTGGTACCGGGGATGATGAATCCGGTTCCGTCCGCCGCCGTGACCGATACATTGCGATTCTCGCTTTGCGTCTCGTAGGCATAGCCGACCTTGGCCTGGACATGGGCCGTGCGCTCGCTGTTGCCCGGCGTGAAGCCGTAGTCGAGCGTCAGTCCCACATATGGCTGCAGACTGTCCAGGGTTTGGTTAGCCGCCGAGAGACGCTGGCTCGCCAGGCCAGACTCGCTCAGGCCCAGTCCGTCCACGTGCGCGTAGCGCAGCCCCAGGCGCGGGGCCAATGTCAATGTTCCGGACTTGACGGCAAGCATCCACGGCACGCTTGCCTGCAACCCTGCGCTGAATTCCTGGGCGTGGCCGGTGCCGCTGGTATTGCCCGGCGCGCCGAAGTCGCGCCGTGTCGAGATGAAGTCGTAGGCGTAGCCCACGGTGCCGGCGATGTCGAACGCCCCTACGTTGCGGCCCCCATAGGCGGCCAGGCGCAGGGTGTCGAGCTTGCTGGAAGCATCGCCGCCGGTCTCGCGCAAATCGCCGTGGCTGTAGCCGGCTGCGACCCCTACGGTCCAGGCTTCCAGTGTGCGGTCCGTTCCGGTCAGGAAACCGTAGCGGTCGTCGCGCACGTCGGGCGCGCCGTGGTTGCCCTCTATGTGCGAGAAAGTGCCGCTGGCCTGGATCCACAGGCGCTTGCCCGGGCGCTGGCAGGCGAGGTCCGAAGACAGGCAGGCGCGACCCAGGCGATCGAGCAGCGCACCATTGACGCGTTGTGCTTCGCGCAGCGTCGCTGCCCCGGCGGCGCCGAAGATCGTGGCATTGGTCGGAGCCACCACCACCGGGCCATTGCCTCCCTGGCCGCCAGAACCCGCCGTCAGGTCGAGCGTGACGGCGTCCGGCGAGTAGGCGAGGTCTTGCGTAAACCCCGCGGGTGTGTTGCCTGAGACCGTGGCGAACTTTCCGTTCACGGTGCCGGCCTGGAGGATCGGGTAGCTTTTGGATGTATACGTGCCGGGCCCATACAGGATTTGAAGCGCACCGTTCAGGCTGGCGGTGCCCATTACTTTAAGCCGCGAAGCGTCCGCGGGGCTGACGTCTATCTTCAGCGTGCCCGAGGCGGATTGTGTGTAGTCCCCGCCGATGGTCAACCAGCCTATCGAGCCGCCGGGCCAGACAGTGCCGTTGTTGGACACGGCGCCCGCGACGCTGCCGTGGCCGCGCAAGGTGCCGTTCGCGTTGACCTGCGCATCGCCCAGGATGCTGGCCCCGGGCGTGGCCGCGTCGCCGACCTCCAGTGTGCCCGAGTCGATGGTGGTGCCGCCGGTATAGGTGTTGACCCCGTTCAGGATCAGGGTGCCCGTGCCGTTGACGACGAGCGATCCGGCCCCGGTGATTGCATTGCCCAGAGTCTGGTCGCCTACCGGGTCGAGGTTGAGGCTGGCGCCGCCGCCGATTTTCACATCGCCTGTCAGGATCCCGCCTTGCAGGACAAGCGTATTGCTGCCTCCGGTGAATTCGATGGCACTGGCCTGTATGCCGTCGCCCGACAGCCCTCCCGCGATGGTGCCGCTGTTGGCGATGCTGATGCCGGAGCCAGTGATGCCGACCCCGCCTGCGCCGGCGCTGCCGCCCGCGCCGCCAGCACCGCCCGTGATCGTGCCGGAATTGTTCAGGGTGCTGCCCGTGCCCAGCACAATACCCGCGCCGCCGGCGCCGCCCGCACCCTGGACGCCATTTGCTCCGGCGCCTGCGCCCGTGC
>CALMPB010000299.1 GCA_937871985.1 uncultured Burkholderiaceae bacterium | reverse complement strand
AGGTGCTGGCGCTCGCAAGGGCGTGGAGGTTCGAGTCCTCTTCTGGGCACCATTTTCTCCGATTATGGGAAAGATAATCGGAAAGTGCAGAATTCGGCATTTGGCGCGCCTGGGCAACGACCCTACCGCGATCAAACGCCTTCAACTCTGTCTAGCTGTACGCGCGATATCCTCATCAGGTGCCTCCCGGACAACATTACGCCAATCGAGTCCATTTCGAAGGGCGTTAGCTCAGACGCTTCGGCCGTGCCGAATCGCGTACCCCGTCGATCGGGGCGGCAAGATCGCAATATCTTACACGGTTTCGTTGTGCCGTTTTCATTGTGTCGTTGATAGAGGGCGGCGCGTGTGAGCGAAATCTGGCGACCGGCGGATGTGTCGTCGCGATCGAAACGCATCCTCGCGCCGCGGCGACAGATCGGTCGCTGACTATCGCGAGCGGGGTTTTCCCGCGCTGCGCGCTTTATCGCTTGCGACCTCGAATGGCGACGCGGTGTTGGCCTGCGGGTCATAATAGCGATCAATCCGGTTGTTGATGCGTGTCCGAACGCGGTTTTGAACGCGATTATTGATCCGTGCCATCGGCTCGATGCCGATGACGCCCTGCTCTTTGGTCCTCCGCTGTCCGGCTTGGCCAGCGGAGGAACTCGCGACCTTACCGTTTTTCACGTCTTGTGCGATTCCAGGCGCTCCTGCGCCGACCATCGCGCCGGTCAACATAAGGAGGTAGAGATACTTGATGGTCGAAGATCGCATATTTTTCTTCCGTCAACGCGTCGGAATCAGTTGAGCTCGATCAATCTGGCCGACGACCCCTCCGACAGCGTCAGATGGTCTAACGGTCATTTGTAGGCTCTGCATCCCGCAGCCCTCAGGAACGACGAATCGCCCCTCAAAATTACCGTTTCGCTGATCGGAGTTTGGTACGTCTATGCGACCTATTTCCTTCCCGTCGTCGCATACCAACGACCAATAAGGCCTCGATCCTTCGGGCTGATTGATATTCGCGCTATGCCCGCGAAGAATATATACTCCCGGGGGTAAGAGCTGGATCTGTCGCAAAATCACTCCACCGATATCGGCCGGAGCCGAAAAATCGACGACGCCGCCGTTATTTGCTCGCTGAATCGACGCTCTCAGGCCATCATTCTCGATTGGTTCCCAATCGAAAGGTGTCGGCGTACCGAGAGACGAGGAAAAGCGGTCATCGCGCGACTTACGACGATCAGCTGCGGGATGAAGCGATCTGTAATAGTCCCAAGCTTCGTTCTTAAGATCTTGCTTCATAAGAGAAATTATAAGGCCCGCCTGAGCGTTATCGGAGATCGGCACGCGCTTGTGCCTCAGCCCAACGAACAATCCGCGGACACTGCGCGGGTCCGCGTCGCTTCCGACGAGATATTCGATAAACGCCTGCGTCCACGCAGGCTTTGCCGCCAGCGTCTCGATCAACGCTTCCCGAATCGCGGGACTGGAGATCGCGCTTCCCAGAACTGGGAACAGCAAATCCGGGCCGTATTCAGACGTCCGGAGCGTAATATCATATTGCTTGAGCGCGGCGCTTATGTCGCCTCGCGACACCGCATCCTCTATCGCCCAAAGCTGAGTCCGCAGATCGCGTCGCGACAGCGTCTGAGCATAAGCGAAAATACGCCGAGCACCCGCCGTATCGCCGCGAATCTGAGCATTGATCCCAAGGGTCGCGGCCGCCGTCACCGCCGTCGGGTCCTGCCGCAGAGCCAGCTTTGCCAGCTCGTCCGCGCGCGCACGGTCGGTCGGTGTCGCTTCGGGCCCCGACAGTTCTTCCGACAGAATTGCGGTGATCCGCCCGTCCCCGGGGGCCAATTTGTGAGCAACTTCCGGTGCGGCGCCCCGTTCTGAATATGCCAGGGACTGCATCACCGACCACGACCCTACCGCCGCCGCCGCGAGTGCCAGTCCCGCGCGGACTCCCCATTCGCGGGCGGACCGCCGCGGAAGGACGCGGCGCCGGCGCCTCATCCTCCGCGTGCCGCTTTGTCGACCCTGCGATCACGGCCATAGCCATAGCCATAGTCATAGCCGTAACCGTAATGCGCTTTCCTGGCTTCGAACTTGGTGAGCACCCCGCCGATGATCCTCGCATTGGCGCTGGCGAGGCGCGCAAGCGCGGTTTTGACCAAGGTCGAGCGGATGCCGTGCGACTCCACCGCATAGATGACGCCTTCCACGCGCGCAGCGATCAACGGCGCGTCCGCGAGCCCCATCACGGGCGGAGAATCGATCACGACGTGATCGTAAGTCTCCAGCAATCGTTCGATCAGCAGCGAGAGGCGGTGCCCGGTGAGCAGTTCCGCCGCGTTGGGCGGGATCGGCCCCGCGGACATTGCGGTGAAACCCAGATCGGTCATCTGGAAGGTCAGGGCTTCAATATTATCCTGCCCAGACAAGAAGTTGCTCAGCCCATGCTCGTGTCCCACGCCGCCCAGATGATGCACCGAAGGTGAACGCATATCGCCGTCGACGAGAATCACCTTGCGCTGCGCACGGGCCAAGGTGGTGGCAAGTGCCAACGAGGTCGTGGACTTTCCTTCTGCCGGTCGTGTCGACGTAACCGCGAACGAGCGCGGCACGCCATGTTCGGTCGTAAACGCCAGGTTCGTCTGCACCGCCAGATAGGCGTCGAACAGATCGGATTTGCGGTCGAGCAACGCTTCCTTCGGCGTTTCTCCTTCCACCCGAGGCACCGAACCAAGTAGCGGCAAGCCGAGCCTCCGCTCCACCTCCGCCGGATCTGCAATCGCCTCATCCATTTGCTCGAGCGCAAAAGCGGCCAGCGCCCCCACGCCGAGCCCGGCGAGAAGAGAGAGCGCGAGGTTAACGAGGAGTCTCGGACTGGACGGCTTTTGCGGTGTATCGGCCGGATCGACGACGGAGATATTGTTCACCCCGACGCCGCCGGCGACGCCAATTTCCTTAAAGCGCTGAAGCAGCCCGTCGTACAATACGCGGTTGGTGTCGGCTTCCTGCTGGTAGATATTATACTGAATGCTCCGGCGGCGCAGGTCGAGATAGCTTGCCTTGAGTTGCTCCACCTTACCCTGCAACGCCCGCTCGCGGTCCACCGCCTCGCGATAATCCGCTTGCAGCGATCCGGAAACGCGGCCCTCTTCGCGCGTTATCGAGTGGTCGAGCTGATCTATTTGCGATTTCAGCGCCTTAGCAGCGGGGTATTCGGGCTCGAACTGCGTCATTAAGCGCTGATATTCCGCCGCCAACTCAGCGCGCTTTTGCCGGAGGTTATTGATTGCGGCATTCCGCAGCGCTTCGGTGGACGCGCCGGCGCGCCCGACCTGCTCGTACCGGGCTTGGGCCTGAATGCGATCCGCGGTTGCTTGAGCCAATGCGGCGTTCAAGGCTGCAAGATCGTCCGCAACGATAGAGCGCTCCGACGTCGGTTTGCCGTCCCCGGCTGGTGTCGGAAGGTTGATGATCTTCTCGGCCGAAGCATACGAAACCAGTTGACGTTGCGATTCGTCGAGCTTTTCTTTCAATTGCGCTAGCTGACGCTGGAGCAAGTTGCGCCCGTATGACGTCGCCTGAATTTTCCGTTCAAGGTTGGTCTGAATGAATCCTTCCGACCAGGCGTTTGCAACCTTCGCGGAAAATGCAGCATCCGGGCTCGTAAATTCAATGTCCACCAAACGAGACAGGCGCGTTGGCGAGATTCCGACGTTTTTTACTAATATTTCCCCCGCAACTCTCTGCCGAATCGACCGGCCGGACGCCTGGTAGCGGCCATTCAACAGTTGAAAGCCCGGTTTCTCATTGGAGATGCCATACATCTCGAAGAATTTCGGATCATCAACCAGCCGGAGCTGGTTCGCCACGCGCTCCGAAAGCGCCCGCGACTTCAATAGACCATATTGCGTCTGATAGAATTCCTGATCGGCAACGCTGGCCTCGCGCGCAACGCCCTGAAGATCGGTGACCTTGTTGGATTCTCGGGCAATTTCGATTGTCGTCGTCGCGGTATATTTGGGCGTCATCAGCAGAGTAACGATCAAGCCGCCCAGCACGCACGCCGCAATTGCGCCGAGAATGACATAACGCCACCGCAGCGCGATGCGCAGATATTGGCGTATTGCCGGTAAGCGTTCCGCTTCCGCACCGAGCCGGCCCGTGATCGTTGAGGCGGCCGGCAAAGCGTCATTCCGCGAATTCAGGTTTACGAGATTCATGTTGACGTGAAACCTTACTGCACGATCGCGATCAACGGAGCCGCAAGAAGCGGCGAAAGCGAAACGAAGTCACGGAATAGACGGCGTTGTGGCGAATCCCCGACAATGACGACGTCGTTCGCATATATGGGGGGGTCGTCATACGCGCCGCGTCGGATCGCCGCGATATTGTACAGGCCAGCCATCCGGCGGCCGTCGACCGTGCGCAAAATCACGACGTCTTCCTGCCGAGCAAATTCCGACAGCCCTTTCGCGGACGCGATGACGCGCATCAGGGTCATCTGATTTGTTACGGGGTACAGGCCGGGCTCGACCACTTGCCCATCGACCGTAGCGACCTGGCTCACCGAGCTCTTGATGTTGATCGTGACCTCGGGATTTCGAACGTAACGCCCACGCAACGCGCTCTCGATCGCTCGCGCGAGCTCCTCGGCGGTTTTTCCGCGCGCGTCGAGCGTGCCAACGAGCGGCATCGATATGCGCCCGCCTGCATCGATTTGGATCTCTCGGGTCAATTCAGGGACGTTGAAAACATCAACCTGAATGGTGTCCAGCGGGCCGATCAGCGCGGGGCGGTCCCCGGCCGTCAAATCGGCACGGACTGGCGAGGGAAGTTCATGGCTGTCTTTCACGACCGTCAGCTGGGCCGTGGATTCCAACGGCATTCTTCCGCCGCATGCCGCCAAGGCCAGCGCAAACAGAATAGCTGAGAGAGACTTGTGCATGCGCCTAAAAAGCATCCTGGCAAACAAAAAAGAGGGCGAGAGCTGGCTATAGATGCTGCGCATCCTCCGGTAAAGCTGGGCCGGTGCGGCCCACATTGCTAAGCCAGGTTCCCGCGATGACGGCCATCGCCATGATCATCGGCGTTCGGGCCGGATAGTCAAACAGGCTGGCGACGAAGATGAGCAGCAGCATCGCTGAACCCAGGCGGGCGAGCGAATGGGTGCGCGTCGACCCCGTTCGCCATGCGCGAATGCTGGCCCGTGCCCACCAAGCGAGCGCCCCGAGCATTGCCAGCAGGCCAAGGAATCCTGAATCGAGAACGATTTCCAGAAAATCATTATGCGCGTGATTAAAGTACTTCAGGTTCAGCTGAGAAAATTTCTCGTGCATCCGAAATACCGGATCAAAGCCGCCGAATCCCGATCCGAAAGGAAAATATTCAATGATCATAGCTATTACCGTCGGAAGGTTTTGGCTACGTATATCCTGTCGCGGATCTTCGGCGAGTGCTCTGCTGATCGATGCCGCTTTGTCTGACATGATGCTTATCAGGGCGAACGCTGCGATGATTCCGACAATACCCGCAACCGCGGCCGGCAGAACCCAGCGCGGATAGCGGTTCAACGCCTTGCGGATGCCCTTATAGGTCATCAGCAGCGCGAGGCCGATTGCCAATACGCCCGTCACGATGCCGGCACGGGACCCTGTCGCGAGAATGGTGAGGGCAAACAATAATACCAGCCCGAGCGCCACCGGCGCGCGCCATTGCGGGCGCCTTCCTTCATGAAACGCCCAAACCGGCGCCACCATGCACCCGAATGCCATTAGAAGCGCAAAGTGGTTGCGGTTTGCGAAGGTTCCGCTCACCTCGCCGAGAGTGTCATTGATAAGGGGATTCCGAAAGGTCGCGCCCGAGATCTGCAGTAGTCCGAGCAGCGTCGACGCGCTGATCAGGCCCAGCACCAGCGCTAGCAACCAACGATGTTCGTCATCAGAAATGCCGGCCACAAAAATGAGCGCGGCAATCGGCACGATCAGCGAGAAGAGGGCGTTCAACGTGGCGCCCGGCACAATCGACCAGGGCCGCCAGACCTGCGCCTGGTCGCTTATCGTCGCGGCGGCGCTTAGCGGCGCGCGGCCTGGCATGAGCTGCCAAACCGCAGGCGGTAACGGCACCAACTGGACGGTGACCAGCAATACCGCGGCCGCGAGGATGATCACCAGCGGTCTTACATGGCCGAACGAGGCGCGCGCGCCAAATATTAGCCCGACAATCAACAAGCCCCACGCGGTGGCGCGGACGAATATCTGTCCCAGGGCGTCGGCGCGTGAAGCTCCTCCGGCCACCCAGAGAACGACCAGCAATGTCGTGAGAAGGATGAAGGGCAGACCTACCGGAGATCGCGGGATGGCACGGCTTCGCATGGCTTCCAATGCTTGCCCGCGCGTGCCGGTAACGACAAGCAAAAACGCTCACTCAAAAGCGTCGGGCCGCTTCACGGATTCGCCGCAGGGAGCTTATGTTCTCGGCATTCGGCGACCCAGGTTTCGAGCGCGTCGACGAGGCGCTCGCGGTCAAACTCGCGCTTCCCGTAAGCCGCGCCAGCGGCGCCCATTCTGTGTCGATCTCCGGACGATTTCGACATCAAGCGTTCGACATTTGCGGCAAGCGCCGCTCCGTCGCCGGCGGGTGCGGTCAAACCCGCTCCGGATTCTTCGATCACACGCGCGCCCTCGCCGTCCAGCATCGCCAGCAGCGGTTTTCCGGCAGCAAGGTAGCTTTGCACTTTACCAGGGATCGTCATGCTCCAGATCGGCTCCCTACGCAGCGTAACAAGCAAGGCGTCCGCTCCGGCAAAGAAGGAAGGCATGCGCTCGATCGGGAAGCGTCCGAGCAAAACCACCTTGTCGCCCAATCCGCGCCGCGTGATCTCCTCGCGTACCCTCGGTGCCGCGCGGCCGTCTCCGACGACGATCCAGCGCAAACCTTTCTTATTCTTGAGCGTTTCCGCAGCGTCGAGGATCGCGGGAAAATCCTGTGCCTCGCCAATATTTCCCGCGAACAACACCTTGAAGTCGCCCGCATAGGCGTCGAGTTCTGGCGCTGGCGAGGCGGGCTTGCCTTGGCGGTCGAAAATCGCCTCCGCCCAGCCCGGGAAGTAGCGGACTTTGCCCCGTTCGCCGATATGGGCTTCGACCCTCGGCTCGAAGGCGCGAGATTGAACAAGAACGCGGTCGCATCGGTCGTACACGAACCGGACCAATTGTCCGACCAGCCCCAACAATCGTGGCGACTTGACAACTCCGATCGCCGACAGGGTGTCGGGCCACAGATCGAGCACCCACATCAATAGCGGCGCGCGCTTCAGCTTGCGTTGCAGGATCGCGGGTAACGCCGCGGTGATCGGTGAGGTCTGGAACACGAAGACCGCATCGAATCGTTGCCCGCGTAACTTCCATGCGCCCAGCAGCGATCCACTGATCGCGAAGCTCATGTAATTCAGGACCAAGCGCACACTCGAATTCCCGCGCGCTACAACGGGCACGCGAAGTATCGGCGTATCGCCGAATCGCGCAAAAGCCGAAGGGGCGGCTCGATAGGCCGGGAGGATCCGACCCTCGGGATAGTTGGGCTCTCCGGTCAGCACGGTCACGTCGTGCCCGCGCCGAGTAAGCTCCTCGGTCAGGTCGTTGATCCTGAAATTCTCGGGCCAGAAATACTGGCTGACGATAAGCACGCGAAGGCTACGCCGCGGTTCGAGCGCCGGCATGATCTGTTTTTACTACGATGCAGCCAAGAGAAAGCTGTCGCGCCTGATCGTCTTGATCATTAATCCTCGCAGTGGTGGAGAGATATATTCCGGCTTGCCGATCCTGCTGTCTATCACGCGATAGCCTGCTTCCGAAAATAACTGGCGCCATTCATCATGAGAACGAAACCGAACTCCCACTCCAAAAGTATTCGCCTTCAATGAGGGGATGATTTTAGATACGAACCTCCCGATCGCAGACAAGAATCTGCTGGATGTGATCTCATATATCAGGCGGCCGCTCAAATTCCCTGCGAAAGATTGGTATATATATTCATTGACAAACAAGAAATCCGCTCTCTCTTTCCAGGATTCCAGCGCTCTCAACTGCAGGTCGCGTGTCTTTTTCTCGCTACTTCCAACGAGGTGATGGAGTATCAAGTTGAACGTGGCGACACTTTCGTCACCACAGGGCGTCGGGGACAAAGCGTCGCCGATAAGACCGTCGACGCCGATCCTCTCGCACTCTTCAATGGATCTCGGGTCCATGTCTATCACACGCGTTTTCGCGCCGGTGCTCTGCGCGAGCTGCTTGGCGAAAAATCCACATCCGCCGCCGATGTCGACGATCGTGCCCGCGATCCTTCTCTCCCGGAACACGGCAAGGAAATCCTGTATCTGATCGTCCACGAACTGGTCGTGATAGAACGCCTCGATCTGCTCCGCAGAGAGTTTGGTCTGATTGACGATCTCGTCCACCGTTGCTTGCTCCAGAGGCGCCCAGCTCGCCGCGGTCAATATTCCCGCCATACTACGCGCCGAATATAATCGGTATAGCTGTGGATGATCCGAACGACCTTCTCCGACACGTTCGGCATCGAATAGTCGGAAACAAGGCGAAGGTCGCGCTGATCGCCACGCGCCTGCGTTTCCAGGATCGCCAAACCCTGACGGACGCGATCGAGGCTCAGCCCGGTCATCATCACCGCGCCTTCCTCCATGCCTTCAGGCCGCTCATGGGCTTCGCGAATATTGAGCGCCGGGAAATTGAGAATCGAAGACTCTTCGGTGATCGTTCCGCTATCCGAAAGAACTGTCCGCGCCGATTTTTGTAACCGGACGTAATCATGAAACCCCAATGGTTTACAAAGGTCCACATGGGGGTGGAACGACACGCCCGCGGCATCGATACGGTTTTGGGTGCGCGGATGGGTTGAGACGATGACGCGACGATCATGGCGCTCCGCCAGATCGTTGACGATATCGACGAGACGGAAAAATGTCCGATCCGATTCAATATTTTCTTCACGATGAGCACTGACGACGTAATAGTCGTTCGCGACCAGATCCATTCGATCGAGCACATCCGACGCATCTATCTGTGCGCTATAGTGATGTAGAACCTCGTACATTGGGCTGCCTGTCTTAATAACCCGGTCGGGCGGTAAGCCCTCGGCCAGCAAATACTCCCGCGCGATATCGCTGTAGGTCATGTTGATATCGGCCGTATGGTCGACGATGCGCCGGTTCGTTTCCTCCGGTACCCGCTGATCGAAGCAGCGGTTGCCCGCCTCCATGTGGAAGATCGGTATGTGCCGACGTTTGGCGGGAATAACAGAAAGGCAGCTGTTGGTGTCGCCGAGCACCAGCAGCGCGTCCGGCTCCTCCTCTTTCAGTACGTCCTCCATCCGGATCAGGATATTGCCAATCGTTGCCGAGGCGCTGTCTTTCGCCGCCTCGAGAAACCGATCGGGTTTCCGGATGCCGAGATCGTCGAAAAATACCTGGCTCAGCTCATAATCGTAATTCTGCCCGGTATGGACGAGCACGTGATCGCAATGCCGATCCAGCGCCGCTAGTACGCGCGACAGGCGAATGATCTCCGGCCGCGTGCCAACGACCGTCATCACCTTGAGTTGCTTCATCTTCGGGTTAAACCTTCATGGCGATGGTATCGGGGCGGGCGCGATCGAAAATCTCATTGGCCCACAGCATGACGACCAACTCTCCATCCCCGACATTGGTGATGTTGTGCGTCCAGCCCGGGATCGTTTCGACGATGCGGCCCTCGTGCCCCTCTACTACCACTTCATGGCGCTCGCCCGTCTGAATCTGGCGGAAGCCGAAATGCGCTTTGCCGGAAATTACCAGGAATTTCTCGACTTTGCTGTGATGATAATGATCGCCGCGCGTAACGCCCGGACCCGCCGTAAAATAAGAGAACTGGCCGGCATCCGGGGTTTTGAGCATTTCCACGAAGCGGCCACGCGGGTCCGCATGAATAGGCACGGTGTAATCGAAGCGCTCAGGCGGCAGATAGCTGAGATAAGTCGAGTACAAGGCTCGCGTTAATCCGCCACCGACGCGCGGAATGACCATCGTGTCGCGGCTTTCGGGAAAAGCACGAATGGTAGCGGCAAGGTCTCCGACGGTGATGGCGTAATCGGGAACGATTTCGTGCCGCCCGTTCGCAAAGCTGCGACCGATCAGTTGCAGAAAAGCATCGGCTACGTCATCGATATAGACGAGGCGCAACTGCGCGTTGGGATCGTGAATCTCGATCGGCTCGTTGCGCGCGACGTGGTAGCAGAAGGTAGCCACCGCGGAATTATAGTTCGGCCGCGCCCATTTTCCGAACACATTGGGCAAACGGAAGATCGCGACCCCCGCTCCAGTCGCGGTTGCGTGCGCGAGCAACGCTGCCTCGGCCATGGCTTTGCTGCGGCCGTAGGGCGTATCACGATCCGCCTGGATGGAAGAGGAATAAATGATCGGTGCGGGATTGTCCGCCTCGGCGAGGAGCGCGCATAAATGGCGTGTCAGGTCGATATTGCCGCTTTCGAATTCCGCGACGTCATTCGGGCGGTTGACCCCGGCCAGATGGATGACGAACTCGGCCCTCGTTGCCGCTCGACGCCAGCTGTCCTCATCGTTGTCGCGACCGATCGGGAGCACCTCATGCCCCACCTCCCCAAGCCGAGCCGCGAGGTTGCGTCCGACAAAGCCATTCGCCCCGGTGAGCAGTACCCTCATGCGTAAGCGTCCTCGGCGATCGGCTCGCCCTTCAGTGCGCGATGAATGAGCGGGAGCTTGAGCAGCAGCGCCTTCATCCCCTCCACGTCCAGGCGACGGGTATTGTGCGAATTATATTCCTCGCCTTGGCTTAGACGGGTTTCGCCCTGATCAACGAACTTGCCGTAGTTCAGATCGCGACCATCTGGCGGCACGCGGAAATAGTCCCCCATATCGTCCGCCACGGCGCGCTCCTCGCGGCTGAGGAGAGATTCGAAGAGCTTTTCCCCGTGACGGGTGCCAATGATCCGAACCTCGTTCTCCGGCCGGTTCAGAAGCTGTTTCATCGCCTCGACCAAGGTATTGACTGTCGCAGCCGGCGCCTTCTGCACGAAGATATCGCCGTTGCGGCCGTGGGTAAAAGCATAGAGCACGAGTTCCACCGCATCGTCGAGCGTCATCATGAAGCGCGTCATGTCGCCGTCGGTGATCGTGATCGGCTTCCCGGCGAGTAGCTGTTCGACAAACAGCGGGATGACCGACCCGCGAGACGCCATGACATTGCCATAGCGCGTTCCGCAAATGACCGTTCCGGTTCCTTCGAGGTTGCGGGATGAGGCGACCATCACCTTTTCCATCATCGCCTTGCTGATGCCCATGGCGTTGATCGGATAGACCGCTTTGTCCGTGGACAGGCAGACGACACGCTGAACTCCGGCGGTGATCGCTGCGGTCAGCACATTCTCCGTGCCGAGCACGTTGGTGCGCACCGCCTGCATCGGGTGAAATTCGCACGAGGGCACCTGCTTAAGCGCGGCGGCGTGAAAGAGGTAATCGACGCCGCGCATCGCGCCGGCAACGCTCCGCTCGTCGCGCACGTCGCCGAGATAGAATTTGATACGCGAGCTGTTGTACAGCTTGCGCATATCGTCCTGCTTCTTCTCGTCGCGGCTGAAAATTCTGATCTCGCGCAGCCCCGAATCGAGAAAGCGGCGCAGCACTGCATTCCCGAATGAGCCGGTTCCGCCGGTGATGAGCAGCGTCTTGTCGTCGAACATCATGGCCTTTCTGTCAGGCGGCGAGCGCGGCGCGCATCATCCGCTCCTTGGTTTCGGGCGCGGGATAGTTGATCAGCACCGCGCGATAGTTACCCTTGAAGACGAACAGGCTTCCCGCGGCAGCGCCGACCACGCCGACCTCCCGGATGAGCGCCTCGATATCGGCAAGAGAGCCGGCCCCTCCCAAAAATGTGACGGGAACGCTCAGCGCGTCACGCATCAATCGGGCGAGCTTCACGTCATAGCCACGCATCGCGCCGTCGAGGTCGATCGAATTGATCACGACCTCGCCTGAGCCGAGCCCGACCGCATCGCGGGCAAAAGCGACCGGATCAAGCTTATGCGCGCGGCTCGCGTTATGCGTACGCAGTTCATATCCGCCGAACCGCCGTTTGCGTACATCGAGCACCACCACCACGCTCTGGCTTCCGATCTCGGCAGCGATCTCGGCGATGAGCGTCGGGCGCTCCACCGCCGCCGCGCTGATCGCGACCTTTTCGACCCCAAGCCCGATGATACGTTTCGCCTGCGCCGCGCTCCTCACGCCACCGCCGTAGCACAGCGGCATACGGCATTCCGCCGCCAGATGGGCGATCACCGCATAATCCGGTTCGGCGCCATTCCGGGTCGCGTCGATATCGAGAACGGTGAGCTCGTCGGCTTCCTTCTCGTTGAAAATCTTCACTGCGTTAACCGGGTCGCCGACATATTTCGGGTCTTTGAAGCCGACGGTTTTGACGAGGCCGCCCTCATGGATCAGCAGGCACGGAATGATGCGTGGTCGCAACACGTTCAAATCTCCGCGAAATTTTTGAGCAGCGTTGCCCCGAAATGATGACTTTTTTCCGGATGGAATTGCACCCCCCACACGTTGCCGCGGTGTACCGCGCAGGCGAAAGGCGAGCCATAAACCGCCGTAGCCGCTTGATCGGCCGGATCCGCGCATTCGTAGTAAAACGAATGCAGGAAGTAGAAGCGGGCGTCGTTTTCCAAGCCGCGAAACAGCTTCTTCGTCTCGTCCTGGGGTACGACGTCGTTCCACCCCATATGAGGCAGCGGCAAACCATCTGGCACCGGCATCGAGCGAAAGTTCCTGACCTTGCCGGGCACCCAGCCGAGCCCCCTTGCGCTGCCTTCCTCGCTGCTTTCGGCGAGAATCTGCATGCCAACGCAGATGCCAATCACCGGCACCTTCTCCACGATCACCTTCTCTTCCAGCAGCGGGCGCATGCCCGAGGCGTCGAGCAATTCCATCGCGTGATCGAATGCCCCCACTCCGGGCAGTACGATCCGCACCGCGTCACGCAGTTCGTCGGCGGCGCGCGCGGCCGTCGCCGGCACGTTCATCCTTTTGTACATGTTGAGGAATGCGCCGATATTCCCCAGTCCATAATCGACGATGGTAATCACCGAACGATCGCCCGTTGAGCGCCGACGAAGCGGAGCACCTTTGCTCCCAGATCCATGATCGCCATATCGTTCTTATAGTCGCGGAAGGTTTTTTTGGGGCCGTCGTGGAGCGCCCTGAGCTCCGCTACGGTAATACCAAGTTTCGTCGCGATATACTCGAAGTCCTCGGCGATCGTTTCGGGGTTATAGGCCGGGATGGCGATCTTTTCGAGCGCGTCGGCACGCGCCATCTGGCCGGTTAGAATGAGGCTGGAAAAATGGGCGCGGCGCTTATCGTAGCCGAACTTCGTCGGTAGCCAGTAGCTCTCATAGAAGCGGGTGAAGCGCGATTCATAATGTTTGTGCGCATAGCGCTGCCAGCCGAACCGGTCGACAAGCTCTTGCATCGCTTCTTCCTTGTGGAAGGGAACGTAATTCAGCGGCTTGACCACGCGTACTCCCTTCGCAAAGCGATACCACACCTTGAAACGAAGAATTCCGGCAAGCGGAAACTTCTTCAAGGGACGCGTGCCGAAACGGCGGTGAATGTCCTTCAGCTGGCTAAGATCAGAGGCGTGATAGTGCCATTCCAGCGGCTCGCGCACACATTCGGTGGAATAATTCGCGCCGGTGAGAATGTATTTCACACCGTTCTTGGCCGCAAAATTATACAGTCCCGCAAAAAATGCGTGGTCTTGCGGCGTATCCAGGTGGGGAACATTCGCCTTGAAAAACGCCAGTTGCAAGTCGCGCATTTCCGGCCAGTCTACGACTTCGGTGAACAAATCTAAATCAAGTCCGTCAACAAGCTTCTCGATGTTGTTGACGGCCTGTTGCGAATTCCATCCGGCATCGACATGGTAAAGCAGAGGACGGAGGCCGAATTTCTCTTTAGCGATGTACGTAACATAGCTGCTGTCTACGCCGCCGCTCAGCCCGATCAGGCAGTCGTGATCGCGCCCTTTGCCGTCGCGTTTGATCTTCTCGACCTGCACGGAGATTTCTCGCTCACCGCGCTCGTCTGGATGCCAGTTCGGGACGATATTATCGTAATAGTTATTGCAATAGTCGCACCATCCCCGGTCGTCGAACGTGATGTTCGAATCCGATGTGTCCATGATGCAATTGGTGCAAATCTGATAGGGACGCGCCGCCGGCGCCTTGTCAGTCATAGGTCAATCTCGTTCCAGTGGCGGCCAGGCCGCCTGTGCGCGGTTCTCGTACCGAGGAACGGCAGCTTGCGAAAGCTACTCATGGCTTTGCCCGTACTCTCACCGCGATGTTGGTCGGCCGGCTTCACTCAGCACGAAGCCATATTCATGCCCGCCAGACGAAACGTAAAAAATTCTATAGCCGACGCTTCTCAACTGCTCGACCGCGCGCTGCGTATCCTCCGCCTGGTAGGTGTACATGCGGTGGTGAAATTCGATCAGCAGTTGTGAAGGGCGTATCCCGGACTCGACCAGCGCGTCGACGACACCATATTCGAACCCCTCAATATCCATTTTCAGGACATCGATCCGGTCGACGCCGATCCGCTTCATCAGGCTGGGGAGCGAACAGATTTCGATCTCGACCGCGTTGCCGGTCTGGCCGGGGCCGCGAGTTGCGGAAAACGACACATGTTCGTCATTGGCGGGCGGGATGACTGCAACCTTGCCGTCGTCCTTCCCCAGCCCCAATGCATGGATATGGAATTGCGCCGGCAATTGTTGAGCGCTCAACCATGCGAGCGACTTCGGCGTGGGATCGCACCCGTGAACCTCGCAGCCGAAGCGCTCGATTGCCGTGAGGTCGAAAGAAATATCCTCCCCCAGACCGACCGAAACGATCGTCGTTTTGGCGTCGATCGTCCCCTCTATGAGCGGCCACGCTCCATATTCGGTCCCATAAACACGATAGCTGCGTTTCGTTTCCGGGCCATGTTGCACAGCGACATCGCAGTTGAAGGGTCAGCGACATCGTAGATGACGTGTGGGG